>JAJYDZ010000198.1 GCA_021790415.1 Thermoplasmata archaeon
TGTATATCTCTTATTGGCGATGATGAATGGGATGCTTTTAGGTCCCGCAATGTATTTTTTTGAATTTCATAATTTTTCCCTTGATAACATTATTATTCTTTCTCTTGGGATAATGTCACTGGAAATGGTTTATCCGCTGATTCTATTCATAAGGTACATTGAGGATTCTAAGATTGTATTAAATACCAATGTCTTTATAATTATTTTTGCCACGCTTCTTAATGAATTCTTAATGAGCTTTGATTTTAATTCATATATTTCAGGGCAATTTTTCCATTATGTTTCTCTTTACAATACCTGGTCACTGACCTCCAATTCCATCTCCTCATTGTGGTTTATTTTTCCTATGGCTTTGGAAATGTTCCTGACTGCTTTAATTTCAATCAGAAAAACGGATAAATTTCCATTCATATTTATTGTCTTTCAATCAGTGATAATGTTTCTTACGCCAACTGCCTTGAATTATGCATTATGGCTTCCCGTTTCTGTATTTGCAGGAGGGGCGGTAATGACCATACTTCTTGTATATCTCTTCGAATCTCTGTACCGGCAGAATTTCCTCTACGGCGGTTTTGCCAGATATATCATATTGATTATATTGACCTACAGCCTGATGATGGCCGGGATCCTATTATATCAATTTGATTACGTGAATTCCATAGTTTCCATTGCCATTATTGTGGAGATGATCATTTATATCCATGCAATAGTAAATACCCAATACTTTAAAGGAGGAAGTAAGGTATATTGGCTGGCCAATAGACGCTGGTCTACCGCCTTTCTGGTTTCCATATTCATTGCGGAATTTGGCATGGGAGCAACTTTTGACTTTCAGTATTTTGGTGCTTTTAATTTTATAAGTGCAATGTCACTGGCTGCAATTTCCGGATCTATTACCAATATCATTCTCTCTTTTCTTTATGATGTCGTAATAGTTATTGCCAGCATAACAGGCTCATCCTGGTTTCTAATAATGATGGGTTTTGAGATGGGATCTCTGGTGGTTTTTAAGATTCTTAAGACAAGGGAACTTGAAAATAAGATTAGGTTGAGTCTCACTATTTTTGCCTACGCCATATATTCAATTCTTCTCCCAAGTTTCATAATTCCAAATGCACAGATTTATCCTTTCATCGGTTGGTCTATGGGTATTGGGACAGGCGGAGGTTTAGCCCCTTATCTAATTATTCCCATGCTTCTTACATACCTTATTAGTGGTACCCTATCTCTTTTATTTGGGGCAAGGCAGTTATGTTCAGTATTCTGCACGGCACCTCTGATGTATCAGGGAACATTTTACGATTCCATGAAAAAGTTTAACAGAACTTCACCCACGGCTAAATATATCAGCAGAGAAGGAGAAAGAAATAAAATATACCGAGTTGTTTCACTAACAGTATATGCATCTCTTGCCATTGGAGCCCTATTTTCTGTTCTGAACTCATACCATATTTTTGGAATTAGCATATATGGTACCGATCCCCTCTTCTTTATCTATATAATATTGTTCGATTTTATGTGGTATGCAGTATTCCTCACAATGCCTTATTTCGGAAACTATGGATGCATAAACACCGGATATTGCCACTGGGGAAATTTTAACAGATGGATTAGTAAATTTGGTTTCTTCAGATTAAAGGTTAATGACCCGATGCAATGCGTAAACTGTAAAACAAAGGATTGCGCAACTGCGTGTCCAGTGGGATTGTCCTCACAACCTGGAAATTTCATATCCACAGGAGAATTCAAGAACTCAAGATGTGTTGGGATTGGAGACTGCGTTGAAGCATGCCCCTATGAAAACATATTTTTCTACGATGTAAGGCATTTTATCCGCGATCGTTTTAAGAAAAGAGATTAATTGACTCTGTCACTTTGCCCTAGGATCTCGTTAATTAATTTGGAATCGTACCTTCCATTGTTTTCCTCCTGATTCCTTCCGCCGTTTCCGGATCAAAATATCTCAAGGCAATTAAGAAATAGTAAATTGTGGAAAATGCCATGGAAATTGAAAAGATAATCCACCTGACCCCAAACTCACCTGGTATGAATGTACTTGAAATAAGTCCAATGGCTGAGAGAAATATGAAAAAGACGAAATACCTGAAAGTTTTGGCCCATCCCGATTCCAGTTTATCCCTATTTGAATTAATGAATGAGAGAGTATAGTACAACGAAAATATCATGATTACTGAAAATATGCCTATAAGATATATGACATATTGACCTCCGAGAAGTCCGGGGTCCGATGACTGCATCAATATTATGGAAACAAGAATTCGTCGGGAAAGTCCCCTGTGTAGCTTCAGTGAAAAGAGAAAAACCATCTCAATAATCATTGGAATGGTGAAGAGATAATTTGTTATTCCGGCTCCAAAAAGGTTTATTGTGTTAAGATATGTTCCTTCAGTTCCAAATCCATACGCAAAACTGTATAGAAGTATGGCCATTGAGATTTCATTCCACCCGATCAATATGGATATCCATTTTGAATGAGTCTTCGTCATTCTTTTTAAATTTCCATTGAATGCGGATAAGAGGATATATGATAAAATAACGCTCATCTCAAACATGGAGATGTTTATGGCCATAACCTCGTCAAAGAATGTTTTTGGAAAGAGAATATAGAAATTTATGGAGTTTAACATACCTGACATCATGGAGAGAATGAGCATTATGAGTGAAATCTTCTTTGTGTTGAGTTTATCAAAGAAAACAGATGTATAATAGAGGAAATAAACGATGAGGGGAGTCATCAAAATTTCCGTAAGGATTATGTAAATGAGATTTTGCATATGTGAGGTTATTGAAAATTACTATAATATCATAATGAGATGTTTCTGGAACGAAAACCTCTCATTAAATTTAAAAATTTTATTTGGAAATAACTTCCTGTGCAAGGCGAGTACCGGCGACCATATTTCCCAACTTCCTGAATGATGTGTCTATTGATCTGGTTCTCAGACCGCAATCCGGGTTTATTCTAAGAAGTGCCGGGTCTTCAATGATCTTGTTTGCAAATAGTATTCTGTCTCTAATCAATTCAGGTGGTTCTATGAAATCCCTGTGAACGTCAACCACACCGAGTCCCATGAACATTTTGTGATCGGATGTTTCCAATGCCTCAACGTAATTTTTCAAAAATACATATCCTTTTCTGGAATTCTCATCAATTCCCGGGGCATCGGAATCCCTATTGGCAAATTCAAGATTCAGGCCATGCAGCCTCAGATCCGGTACAGACTTAAAGAATTCCGGATAACCGCTGGTATAGCATACATGTATTGTGAATTCACAATCACTGATCCCCTTAATGGATTCATTCACGGAATCTGTAAGAATGTGTGCCTCGTTTTTGTGTGTTGTGCCCGCAGGTTCGTCAATTTGAATTTGCAGGGGACCTGATCTTCCCGATCTCTGCCATATCTTCTTTAGATTTCGGATTTCTGCATTAATTGCCCGGGCGAATGCCATTGCCAGTTCGTCCCTCTTTTCATAATGGTCGTTGAAGGACCAGTCCATCATTGTGTATGGTCCGGTTATGGGAACCTTCACGTCTTTTGTCGTATTGTTCAGGACGAATTCGAACTCTTCCGAATGTGGCGACTCCCTTAAATTCAATTCGGATACAACGCTTCCCTTGAGGTAATACCTGTTGTCGAAGGATCTCACATGCCCATAAAATTTTATTCCATCGATGTACTTGGCAAGATGCTCATACATTTCCCATCTGAACATTTCACCTGCAATACCAAGGTTATCGATTCCAATATCATGAAATCTGCCAATCATCTCTTTTGCTGCCTTACCGGCCTTTTCTGATCTTTCCGTTTCGCTGAACTTATGAAATCTGGTAGAAAGATATTCGGGCTTTCTTAGACTGCCTATCTCCTGTGTTATGAGTTTTACCATTTATGCCACCCCATCGAATGCAACTTTCCTGTCTGCTATATCCCTTGGAAGGAAATCGAAGAAGTCGGTATTGCATATTGTAAATTGATTTGAATCCACATGTCTGCTTTTAATACTATCCAATAAGTTATTTACCTGGGTTTTTGATTCAATGGATGTTTTTTTGCAATTCCAGAATGGTATAAACGATTCCCTTGATAAGAGAAGATTCTTTTCCAGATCTTCACGATTTCCTGATACTATTCCCTTGAATTCATTTTCTTTATTGAAAGCCTTTCCGACATTGTTTGATTCAGGAGTAACCACAATAAAGGTCGATGAATCACCCAGTGATGCAATATCCTTCATGACGGATTCATCAAGATCATAATGCTCATAGAACACCGTGGTTTTTGGCTTGACTGAATCGAGAAGTGTTCTATATGCGGATAGAAGGCTTTCCCTTGTATTTGATTTCACATTCTCTGCGTCTGCCAGAAAGCACTTGGGCGAAGGCATAAAGAAGTTTTCTATTCTATTTCCACTTGGAAAATATACCGGTGTTGCAAATTCGTCTTTCTGATGCTTTAGGGGATCGTTAACATATTCAATTGTTCCCGTAATTTTCGGTTTTCTATAAAATGTATTTGTCTCCTTGTATCTGTGGAGTTCCCCCTGCTCAAGACCGGAAAATAGTGAGAACAGGTGTGTGTATATATCATGCCAGTTGAATAGTGTATCGCCACCGATTCTCACATTTTTTTTGCGAGTGAAATGGTACAATTTTTTCGTTTCTTCTG
>JAJYDZ010000199.1 GCA_021790415.1 Thermoplasmata archaeon
TTGTAAATATAGCGTTCCACCTCAAATCAACTCCACCCTAGGTGCGCAATCATATTCTAAATGACGCCTCATTTCTTACACCCTGTAATATGCCAAAACAACATCGGTCAATTTGTTAGTTGTAGAAAAGAGCATAATTTTCCTTCCCATGAACACACCGGTATCTGCTGGCTCTTTTGATACCATCGTGCCATCCTTCTCAAAGTACCAATAATAAAGCTTGAATTTTCCAGGTACAAGTTTATACTGTTTCTGCGACGGATCGTAAATCAGCATATACTTTATGGCTTGCTTTCTGATAACGGTCGACTTAAGATTCAATTTGATTGCCTTATTTAGCTGATTAAATGATGGCCCTGGTACCAAAGGAGCTACCTTTGTGAATTCCACGTCAATTTCTGAAGAGAAGGGCTGGGACGGCGAATCTGGCAAGGAGAACGCCTGCTCGGTGTTTGTAACAAGAAACTCTCCTTGAATCTTTTTAATGGCGCAGATCATATGAAATGCACTTTGATAGCGATTTTCGGGATAGAATTGTGTGGCCTTTAAGATTATATCTAGAACTGGCTTGGAACTTATTGATGAAAGGTCTCTCACGAAATCTGACCGGACGGAGTTCGTTGGATAAATCGAGCTTGCAGTATTTGCTCTCAGTTCCGCGGGTACTTTTCCTGTCAACATAAAGTACATTATGCATCCTATCGAATATATATCATAAGAAAATGTAGGCTCTCTGTTTGGAATGAGACGTATAAAATGTGATTCTGGTGGTGAATAGAAATTAGTACCAAATTGCCCGCCGATAGATAGTCTTCCGTTTGAGGCAGACACCCTCGATTTGAATTTAGCAGTTCCAAAGTCTATAATCTTCACATCTCCAGATGTCGTAACCATGAGGTTATTCGTGTTAAGGTCTCTATGGATAATGCCGTGCATATGAGCGTGATCAATCCCATGGAGGGCTTTCTCTATCAAGTCCAGCATTTCCTTCTGTCCAATGGTTTTTCCATAAAACATATCTGTAAAGTTCTGTCCCTTCACCATTTCCTCGACAAGATATGTCTTTCCATCCCAGTCAAAATGGTCCAGCTGCTTCACGACAGCCGGGCTATTCAGAAAGGAAAGCGCTTCTATCTCTTCCTTGAGTATCCCTATCGCTTCTTTGAAGTCCTTGGTATCGAGTTCAGTTCTACAGACTGTGCATTTCCCTCCAGGGGGAATAGTCTCGAACCTTGAATCTTTTTTATTGCATTTTAAGCATTTTAACACAGGAATCTTGATGATCACGTCCAATCCTTTTGTTTCATCTTCGGCCGCGTATATATTTGCGGTCCCCCCCTCCTCGGAAAGAGTCTTAATTATTTTGTAGAGCCCATTCCTACCTTTAAGTAGTTTAGACCTCCTTATCCATAGTTCAACAGAATGAGTTATACTAAAATTGGGTTCCACCTTGTTGTCTGTTATAAAATTTGTCAGGGTGAAAGAAGGTTCATACATAACTAATAGTGAAAGCACTACCCAGAAAGCAAATCTGGGGGTTGTCCCTCCTATTATTGAAGGCGGTGCGATGGAAATCAGGAAATGTAACCCGTATACTGCAACACCTCCTATGAGAATAAAAGTTATGGCGTCCGTAACTTTTGTAGATGAGAAAAAGTTCATGAAATAGAAAACCGATGCCCCGAATATAAGCATAAGAAAGTAGTCCATATATGTAGATACAGGGGCTATAGAATAGGATGGAATTGACAGGTAGAATCCTACAATAAATAATATGAGTACCAGAATCAAAATTAATTTCCCAATCAGGTTGTTCTTGCCAAATTTAAAAAACTGAGAATATGGCACGTGGGTAAATTTAGTATAGAACATAGTCGTAAATGAAAGAGAGGTTAGTAGGCTAATAAAGGAGCCAACATAGAAATATATGTTGTCAAAATATCTACCTTCTAGCAAAATGCCGTAAATCACTCCTCCCAGGAAAATAAATGAAATTGTGTAATTCGCCCACTGTCTCTTTCTCAGAAAAATTAAGACGAGGATAACTGCAAGTTCTATTGCGATACCTATTATCCCGTAAAAATACCCACCGCCGCCGAATTCTTTAAATGTGTAAAGAAATAAATTGATGAGCGTTGCAACGAAGAAAGGGGCAACTGTAACTATTCCAATGGATTTAGATGAATATTTTCTAGTTAGTATAAATAAGAATAACGTAATTAACATAAAAATGCCTATGGAGATATAGAGTGGTCTGATCGAATAACCGAGCAGGTATACTAATAATAGAAACCAAGTTACCACTCCTACGGCTACCGCCACTCCTCTCTCCCTACGCTTCGGCCAGACCTTGACTGCATTGAACATAGAAAAGTTCGTACCTAAAACAGTAATGATAACCGCTAAAACTGAAAACAGAATTATTAATGTAGTTGCTGATCTGAATATGTCAATGAAAAAATTCCCAATTTGAGCAAAGGGAAGGAATATTAGCAATAAAAGAAAGAAAAAAGATGCATAAATAATTATGCTCGCAACCTTGGGATAGTTCATGCTCGACCCACTAATATCTTGATTACTTTGGCATTACAATTCCGTAGTAATGCGTGTTACTTTGAACTTCATCTCGAATTTACCATTTCCCGTTGATGGGTCTATGCTCAACGAAATCTTATCTCCATCGACAAGAGGGAATTTGCCATTCGATTTCCTATCTACCCCTATTACCTTGCCATTAAGAGAGGTTCCATTAAGTGAGTTAGAATCTTCGATTTCATAAGTACGGCTTCCGTTGGATTCTCTCATGTATATAATGAAATGTTTACTGCTTATAGTATCGCTGTCTGGATAATTGCTCATCATCGCTCTCCCGAATTGGAATGGAAACGCATCTATTCTGATTTCGGTCAAATCCGGCATGACTAGCTTTTCGATGATAGGCATTGTCGCAATAATAACCGGCTGATTTCCCTCTAACTTTGCTCCGCATTCAGGGCAATACTCATCGTCCGTTTCACCTTCCCATCCGCAGGATCTACACTTTTGTCTCGATAGTTTACGTCCCTGCACAGCCGGCCCACTAAAAACATTCTGCACCGCTGGTGATTGCTGGGAAGCTTGCGGCGCTAATTTCCCGTCATCGATCAGTTTGGTTCCGCAATCCTCGCAATACTCTTCTTCATCTCCGTAGCTTTTTTTACAATTTTGACATACCTTCATTTCAATCCCTCCTCTTCGTAAAGATAGATTTTCTTTCCTTGAGTTCCTCTCCAGTCACTTTCTTAGTGCCCATTATTATATTCTGTGCGTCAACAAACTGTTTCATGTTGGCATCACCTATCTTCTTTGTCATAATAGGATCATTCTTTATTTGTTCAAGCTTCTTGGTGAAGATTCTTCCCGCCTCTGCATGGTCCGTGTCACTCTTGTCCAGTGCTTTGCTGCCCAGAATCTTAAGCTCCGTCTCTTTGAATTCTAATTTCACTGCCTCATTGATCGACTGTTTAATGTAATTAAGGTCATCGGAGCGCTTGACGATGAGAATTCCGATTGTGGGTGAATCCATGTCGACGGAGAAGCTACCTTCTCTGAATTCCCCTGATGATCTCTCAGGCACTTCAATCCTTGCCAGGACGGTGTGATTATCTATCCCAAGGTTCCCTAATGGAATTGTATACAAATTATCACCACTTCTCTTTGGGTCTAGTTCTACAATTTGAGGTTCAGACTTATAGATTTTGCTCAGTTTTGAACCAGGTGTCAGTTTGATGGTAAGCTCTCTTGAAGGATAAAGAACTATTTGTTTTGATATGTTTTTGAAGTCCTTAACTACATCTGTTATATTTGTGAGGTGCGTGAAAAAGCCTATCTCGTTTGCGCGGTACATTTTAATGAGAAGGTCTTCATTGTAGTCTCCCCCAATTCCAAAGATATAGAGCGGTACCCCCATTTTAGTGAATTTAGAAGATATTTCCTTGAACTCATTTTCGCTTCCATCAGACGCGACTCCGTCCGTTAGAAGAACTAGTTTAAATGACGAACGTCCTTTTGGTTCTGTTGAGATGGAAATTATTTTTTCTACCTCTTTAAGCGCGGCATACATATTTGTACCGCCATCAGAGTCTATCCCCCTCACGACATTCTCCAGCGAGGTTTGGAAAGGAAGTTCGTCTTTCAATAGAACGTTTATAGTATCAGAAAATGTACTAATGGTTATAGTATCCCCTTCTTTAAGGGATTTGTAGTATTGAATTGCAGCTTCCTTTGCTTGATTAAGCTTGTCGCCTGACATAGAGCCGCTGTTATCCAGAAGTATTATATTTTTTGTTTGTGCGTGTGCCTGCTGTCTGTTCAGTTCTGATGTCCCGGCAGGAATTATTTGAATTTTGGCAATCACTCCCACTCTGGAATTGGATGGTACAGCCCCTCTGTCCGATTCTACTATAATTTTTCCCACTTTATTCACCCTAAGGCCCTAATATATTCCCTAGGCTTGTAATATACTTTACGCTATATTTCTTAAATCAAGAAAAAATACTGTCATAATTACAAAATTCTGGTGCCCAACATAGTGTCTTGAATTATGTGTAGAGTCATGTTAACCCTTCCTGATACAGGAGACATGAATCTCATGTAACCAGGAAGGTATACCTCTGCTGAACAAACGGAGGTACGAAGAAGTATGGAAG
>JAJYDZ010000200.1 GCA_021790415.1 Thermoplasmata archaeon
AATGGTCGTAACTGACAGAAGAAGAGCAGGTGACTTCATGAATCTTCTGGGCTCTGGAAAAGATTTTGGAGTGAGATTCACATATGGACTTCAGGATGAAGCGGCAGGAATTGCTGACGCAATTTCTGTGACACGGGATTTTGCAGCTGGAGATGATATTACCGTTATACTAGGAGATAATATTTTTCTAGGAACTCCGACTACTGTTACAGATCACGAAAGAAACGCAAGAGTTTTTCTGAAGAAAGTCAAGGATCCTCAACGTTTCGGAGTCGCTATCTTAAAGAATAGTAAAATCAGTGAAATCATTGAAAAACCTCAAAATAACTTTTCGCATTATGCTGTCACGGGACTGTATCAGTACCCTTCTGATGTGTTCGATTTCATCGAAAGAATTTCACCATCTCAAAGAGATGAACTTGAAGTGACGGAATTGAACAGGATGTTTTTGAAATATGGAAGATTAGACTACGAAATTATTGAAGGAGATTGGATAGATGCAGGTACTGTGGAGAGCTTGTTTGAAGCCCAGGAATTAGTCAGGCGAAATACCCTACCTAGAGCAAAATTAGGCAAAAGTTAGATGATCATTAAGTATTTTCCTCTTAACTTTTTGATAATTGGCAATTTTAAGTTTGTAATATTCTATTGTTTCTTTCAAGCCTCTTTCAAAAGAATAACTTGGCTTCCATCCGTATATATCAAAAAATCGAGACCTCTTAAGTGAATACCTGACATCATGCCCTGGTCTGTCCCTTACGAACTCTATAAGATTTTCGCTTTTCCTAAGTAAGAACAATATTTCCTTTACAACTTCTAAGTTTTTCTTTTCGTTGGATGAAGAAATCAGATAGGATTGCCCCCTGTTCCCACGAGTCAAAACCAAATCTATAGCAGAACAGTGATCCAACACATATATCCAATCACGAACTTGACAACCGTTTCCATAGAGAGGAATTTTCTTTCCATTTATTGCATTCAAGATCGTTTTTGGTATGAGCTTTTCTTGATTTTGATTCGGTCCATAATTGTTTGAAGAATTTGAAATTGTAGCATTTAGACCGTAGGTATTAACGTAAGATCTTACCAACATATCAGCCGAAGCCTTTGTTGCTGAGTAAGGGTTGAGTGGGTTATATGGAGTATGTTCATCGAATCTTAAATTAGAGCCGAGTGGAAGCGATCCAAAAACTTCATCTGTCGATATTTGATGGAATTTCATATCGTTGATTCTTGCAATTTCTAGTAAATTTTGCACCCCCAAAATATTTGACTCAACAAATTTCCTGGAATTTGAAATAGATTTATCTACGTGCGTTTCTGCTGCGAAATTAACAATGACTTCATATTCTTTGGCGACTGTTCTTAATTTTCCACGGTCGTTTATATTTGCTTTTATGAACTTGTACCTCTGTGCCTTTGGAGTGTCTATGTTCTTGAAATCTGCTGCATATGTTATCGAGTCGATATTTAAAATAGAATCACTAGTATGCTGCCTCATCCAATAATTTATGAAATTAGATCCTATGAAACCTAAGCCACCAGTTATTACTAGTCTCATAAGAATATCACATCTCTTTATTGAATAATTTGGTTTTCTCAAAAAAAGTCGCTTTTGCTTTTGAATCGCGGTTTAACCAAAATCTACAAAATTCTTTTTTTGGACATCTTCCGATTATTTTACTCATTTCTCAACTCCTCACATTTTTGCATAATCAGTTAGTTAGATAAAAACCTGACTTCACCCCATTTTAACACTACAAGTCTATCTTCAGTTTCTTAATGAGTTCCCTCTGCTCCTTTGTTATTCCACATGTGAGTGGGAACCATTGGAATACACAGCTTCCCTTATTCCTGATATTATCTTCAGCGCCTGGTTGTAGGGTATATCACACCTGGCAGCTATGATCGCTACCATCGTATATCCCAGGACTGTAAGGAACAGCCTCGCTCTTGTGCCATTCTCCGACATTGAGAAGAATGGTTCCAGATAGGGTTTCAGATGAGAGAACGCTTTCTCCACTTTATCCTTCTCCTTATATATCTTGAAAACATCTTCAGCAGGAAGTCTTGTGTTTGTGAAGAGTATGGTATAACCCATCCTATTCGTTCTGCGCTGTATTGCCTTGTGCTTAGGGGAATAAATGAAGGCAGGGATTCTCTCCCATATTTTACGTCCACAAGTCCTTTGAATCCGTTGAGCGATTGTTCTACAGTCCTTATCATGTCTGCCATCGATTCGAACTTCTTTTGCATTAGATTCTTCAGATTTGTCTCTTTCTCGTTAAATTGAACATAAAAGGACTCAACTCTTCTTGAACGAGGTCTTGGAGAGAAGAACACTATGTACCTTGTTCCATTAATTCTCTCTTCCCTGTGGAATATTGTTTCTCCATCATAATGCATGTAGTTACGGGAATTGTCTATGCCACTTGTGACCCATCTGAGCACCAGGCTTCCTAGAATTATCGCTCTCACTGCTGTCCTTGACATTTCGTTTTATTTCGTAAAACTTCCCGTTCTTGATGCCAACGGTGGATGGATGTCTCTTCTTGTATTCATCTATCTGTTCCCTGAGTCTCCTTTTTTCTTCCAGAAGCTTATCGTTGACCTCCTGCTGCCTGTCAACTATCTTCTTCAGTTTCTCTTACTCCCTCTGAAGTCTGTCAATGATTTCCTGGTCCCTCAGAGCCTCCGCAAGGAATCTCTGCATGCTGTATATACATGTAAATGGCACATGAATATTTTCCAATTGTCGCCAAGTAATATTTTCCACATGTATTTATAACTTCACTCATCCTTATTGACCTCCCTGAATGTTGGAAGTGAATTCTTCTTCCTGTCCTTAATCCTGTAGGATTCACCCCGTATGTTTACAACGGTGCAGTGGTGGAGAATGCGGCCTAAGACTGGAATGTTCATGGCAAATTGAGACAAATCGCGAAAATAATTAAGATACAGTTTGACTCCATGCCTTGGAAATGAGTGAAAGAAAATATTACTCGCCGGCAGAGAAGGTGAAGATAGTACTAGAGAGTCTCAGCGGCACCATACAGATATCCGAACTCTGCAAGAAGTATGACATAAAACCCGCGAAATTCTATAGCTGGAAGGAAAAGCTGCTGAAGGACTCACCATCAATATTCGATGACAGCGGCAGAAATAAAACTAAATCTGATAATTTGGTCGAAATTCAGAAGGAGGAGATATCAAGGCTCAAGGACACAATAGCAGAAATCACCACGGAGAATCTTCAACTCAAAAAAAAGACTGGGAACTACGCGACGAGAAGATGACATCGTTGTTCTATGAAGTCAAGAGGACTGTTGAAAAGACTGCAGTTAGGTCATCGATACCAATATCAAGGATACTCAGTATATTGGGAATATCAAGAGCGTGGTACTACAGGCAGCTTAACTTTCCACCGATAATAGACGAGAGGTTCAACCCCTTTGAGATCAACGACGAGGAGATGAGGGTCCTGAAATATAGGTATGACCATCCAATGATGAGCTTCCGTCTTCTTGCATACTCCATGATCGACCATGACGTACCATACCTTTCATCGTAGGAATTATACAAGATTCTCAAGAAATACGATCTGATAACACCCTGGGAGAAACCATCCAAGCAAGAGAAGGCAAAGCATCCAGATGAAATGGCTGGTGGACATCAAGTACGTGAAGATAAAGCAGAGATTCTTCTACTTGATAATCATCATATATGAATACTCCAGGTACATCGTACACCACGCCCTGATAACATCAATGGACTCCAATTCCGTCAGCCTTGAAGCACAGGTTGCAATAGAGAATCTGAGGAAGGATTCCCTAGCCACTCCTGAGACACAATCGGACAACGGAAGTGTATTCATCTCCCTAGGCTTCAAGATCGTGCTGAACAACAACGGCCTAACTCACAAGAGGATACACCTTGACGCTCCCGAGCAAGACGGAATAGTTGAGAGGGTGAACCAAGACTATGAGGGAAGAGCTATCTCCCCTTATCATAACGGACTACCGGGATGCCAGTAGAGAGATATCTAGAATAGTGCAATGGTATAACAACGATAGGATCCATTCATCGCTGAACTATTAGACTCCGAGGGACTACTACAGGGGTAATCCTGATGAACTGCTCAGCATAAGGGAGGAGAAGATGAGGATTGGAAGAATGAAAAGGAAGGAAATGAATATGTCAAAAAGAAAAGGAGGTGTAATGGCAGGTTCTGTATCTTAATTTATTTCGTTATTTGTCTCAAAATGCGTAAACAGCACAAGGCAAGATCGGTGATATCAGGAGGCTCGAGAACGCAAGGAAGCTAGTTGCATTCGCAGGTATAGAACCAGTAATACAGGAGAGCGGAAAGAGAAGATCAGAAAGGGCAATATCGAAGAGGGGAGATCCTCTGCTGAGGCCTGCTATATATTTGAGCACGGTTGCAGCTACCAGATCCAATCCAGTGATCCAGGATTTCTATCAGAGGAACGTCAGGGAGGGGAAGCCCAAGAAGAGAAGGCAATGATTGCAGCCTCAAGGAAGATGTGTCACATAGTATGGTCAGTCTGGTACAACAACAAACCGTTCGAAATGCCTGAGAGACTGAGGACTGAATAGCATAAGAACAACGCGTGGAAATCCCACAATCACTAGCGATAGTTATCCTCTGTAACCGTTCTAAACT
>JAJYDZ010000201.1 GCA_021790415.1 Thermoplasmata archaeon
ATTCCGTAACTGTGGATTCATTTTTTACTTTAGCACAAGCTCTATTAACTATCATAAAAGAGACAAAAGAATGATTCTTTCCAAAATATACGATGACCACGGCCTGTCCTTTCAATCAAGGCCTACTGTTTGTGGTAACTACCTTGCGCACTCATTTACCATTTTTCAGGTTACCAACGCTCAGATTAGCATTCAGGAAGTAAAAAAGAAATGACTACAAACGACCCTATGGATCCTGTTAACATTCGGATTTTAGACCTCCTAAATGAACGCATTGGTTTGAGGCGAATTGCGATAGCTTTAGGGATGTCCCACGTTGCAGTTCGGAACAGGGTTTTAAAAGCCCTTGTTCCCGCTGGATTGGTTATCAAGGATGCTACAGGCAACTATCAGATAATTAGGGCCAACTTACGGGCTTTCATGAAAGCTGGTAACCAAACTCGTAACCAAAAGCATGTTTTTGAAAGAAAAGGCTCCGATACAAATTCACGCAACGATTTTTCGGGTTCCCATGTTAACAGTCCAGATCAGGTGGGGGCAGAAAAGGTTACCAGTCAGGATTTTCAAGACCCTTTCCCTGGAAAAACGAGGGTCCATAGGCTCAGGTATAAGATTCCACTAAAATCATATTTAGATCCTGAGCAATTCAACCTTCAGGCTAGCTTGAAGGATCACCAGGCAAATATCGTCCAGATGGCAAACTGGAAAAGAATAGACATCACATTTCGGAATTTTAGGGTCATGATCACCACCAAGAACTGCTTTATTTACGGTATACAGGCAACTGGATCGCATTTAGAAGAAACTGTCGACGTTCAGGATAGAGCATGGCAGTTGGTAGAACCAGACCTTGAAAAGCTGGAATCCTCGCTTATGAAAAGAAACCCTAGAATTAAATTTAAGCGTGATTCAAAAGGGATCATCGTAGCTGAGATAGTCACGCTTGAAATAGCGGATGAACAAGATCACGGGGCAATATACAAACTTCGTGATAGGTCCTATTATGTTGTGCGGGAACCGCATACCGGCAAACGTAAGTTTGTCTTAGACAAATCTACAGGGTTAGCTGAAGTTGAGGCGGTGGACCCTGTAACAGGAATAATCGACTACGAAAACTTCCAAAAGTTTAAGATGGGACTCGGCCCAATTGCCTACGACAACTTGATGCTTGCAGTATCTAATGGATATGATCCAATCAAGGAAAATATCATGCTAAGACTTGAAATAAAGGGAATCTTAGATGTTTTTAAGCAGCAGAAAGAGAATATCGACAATCTAATCAAAGACCATTCTGTAAGTCAGGGAGAAATCGACCAGTTGAGGGAAATGCTAAAAAAAACATTAGAATTCATAAAAGATCAAAAATAATAGGCACTACTAACCAGGGACTTTTCCTATAAACCCCCATGAGAATTCTTTTTACAACCAATCCTTCTACATTTCCCATTAAACGTAATGCAGAATTCGCATTTCAGCCATGAATTGACTGTTTTGCGAAAGGTAAGAGTTCAGTGCTTTGAAGTTCGCCCGAATTCGCTGTACAAACCGAAAGACCATTATATAATGATTGCGTTATAATATTAGAATGAATAAAAATCTTACCAAGTTATGAGATACTTATCCTCGATTACTTATTACAATTGTCAATTCTTCTCCTGTAACAATCATTCAGGTTCTTTAAAAATAAGGAAGCCACATATTTACTTCCTACTATCTTTTCTTCAGCTCAGTTAGTATATCGCATTGTCTCTTCATGCTTTCAAGTTCCGCCTACCTAATTTTTACGTTTAAACCGTAAGGTAAGCGTGGTCAGAAGAACTTCTTCATGGCATCTAAAAATCGATACCTATGAAGCATTAATCGCCAGGTTGGAAGTGTAGCTCCATTGGGCAACCTCTCACTGCAAGGGTTATGGTTCTTCTTGATGCTGTAAACAAGGAACAAAAACTTCACCGATATCCTAACATACATAAATTTTTATTAAAGATATGATATAACTTTTTAGGTGTACAGTCCTAAATGTTAAACTCTCAAACCCAAATTATTTAGAAAATCGTTGAAAGCTGTTTACCTAGGGGTTAGATTAAATTGGCAAGAAAGAGTTATAGCCAAATAGGATTGGAATTTGAAAGTGAAGTTAGATCATTTCTTCTGAACTTGGATTTTAATGATGTTAAAGGAGGGCAAGATTTTAGGATTGGTGGAAAGCAAATTGATGTTGCCTTTGGGACGCTATCAAAAACTTATGTTATAGTAAGTTGTACGACCAGAAACAAACCAACAAGCGATGGGTCTATAGAACATAAAATCAGCGAATTAAAGAGCTGGTATCATCCGATACTTGAGGGAATGAAAGAAATTGATAGTCTTAAAAATTATAGTAGCTTAAGGTTGGTACTTGCAATAAAAGGAATAGCCCCAACTGAAAGGGATAAAGTATTGTGCGCTAGTGAACCGAAAGTCTATTTATGGGATGAACAATTTTTTGAATATTATAGGGCCCTTCAGAGTAAAATTGGTATGTATGCAAAATATGAACTTCAAAGGGAATTGGAGATAAAACTTGATGAGTCTGAATTCAGTAATTTCAAAAATATACCTTCACTTAAAATTACTATCAATGGTGGGGACTTTTATTATTTGTCTGCAGTCGATCCATTGGAATTGTTAAAAATAACATATGTAGCCAGAAGAGAACGAGGGGATCAAAGCTTTTATCAAAGGATGATAAATCAAGAAAAGATAAAAAAGATAGCGTATCAAATCAAAAAAAATAATCTATCTTTTTATAACAATATAATTTTAAGTAGCTTAAGTGAGGAGGGTCTTGAATTTAAAGAGTTAAGTTCTAAAGAAAATGTTTCAATTGGGAACCTGTCCGTGAATAGTCTCTTAAAGAGTTTGTGGGTAGTAGACGGACAACACAGATTATATGGCTATAGTAAAGTTAAAGAGTACAGTGAATTAAATCATCTAAAAATACCCTTAAGCATTATAGTAAGTAAGAGCGAAAGAGATCAGGGAAGCGTGTTTATCTCTATTAACACCAATCAAACGATACTTTCTGAAGATTATAAATGGGATCTTTATGGAGTTTATACCATGGATGCAAAAAGAAATGTTTCAGCCTTAACCCCTAAGTCTCTGAACAGATTAACTAATTTAAAGGACAAAATTTATATCCCTAGTATGAGCCCAGCTAGGAAGAAAGGGCTGATAGGCATATCGAAAATAGCTCGAACAATTTATGAGCAGCCAAAATTATTTTATGGGAATCTTGCTGAAAACAAACCAAACCCCGTTTTTAGACAAAGAGACGATGATCAGAAAAATGCAGATAGATTAGCTGCTTTCATTGATGACAACTTAATTTTAGTTGGAGAAAATGACCCATGGCTCTTGAAATTCTTTACGACAACTACAGGTATTCAGGTCTTTATAATCCTTTTATTAAATCATTTACTTTATAATGGTGAAACTGAGGAAAATGTCAAGTCATATCTTAAGTTCTTATGCGAAGAAACCAAAGTGAATAAAAGGTTTGATACTGATACTAAAATAAAGAACATTGAAAAATCTTTGAATTCAAGAGATGAGAAAGGAAAGTTCATTGGGCAGATAATTGAATTGATAAATGAACGAATTAAGAAAACTGGCTCGAATGTTAGGCTAATTCCAGAATTAACTAGAAAAGCAACATCTCAAGAGGTAGAAAAAATTATTAGAGATTTTTTTAAAGACAGATTATCTCTCGAAAATAAAGACTGGTTTAAGGAATCAGTACCTCCCGATATAAGAGGGAACTTAAAGAGCCCTCGTAAAGATAAAACTCCAGATGAATCCTGGGAATATATTGATATTGGTTCTCTGATAAAGATATTAGAAATGTCTAAAAATTGGGATAATGTATTTAAAAAAGTCTTTTTAGATTCGGCAATATCATCTTTCTTAGACAAACAAGATGTAGTTTACACATTTAAAACATTCAAAAAACTAAGAGATACTGATAGTCATGGAAGAAATATCGAACAAACCGATAGACAAATGGGCGAAGCTGCAGCTTTGAAATTAAAAACATTCATAGAGAAATTTAATGAAGATGTAGCTATTGATTAGATAACATTTTTCGCCCTTTCTTTAGTCTGGTAAGGAACAAATCTAAACAGGATTCATTTACATTTGGACAATAAGAGTATGGATGCTTAGCGGCTACTCTCAACCGGAAATTAACAATGTCATAGTTGAAACTGTGTTGAGTAATTCCTCAAAATAGTTTATTGCAGAATTAAATTGGGGTTGTGGTGTGCATGCCCAACCCCAAGAGTTGTAAAACAAAGAGGGATAATAGAGTTTGGTCTCTCTACAATGAATCGCTTGTCAAGAGGATGGAGAATCTTCTCGATTTGAGAGCAATCGAGAATATCAAGGAGGATCTAGCAAAACAAAACAGAAACAAGGTTGTAGTCGTTCCCCTTTTGGTGATGCAATAGAATCAAAGAGTTTCCAAGTAGACTTAGATTTTGAATTAAATCGTGAGGACTTACCAAGGAAGCTCAAGGGACCCATTCTCGAAGACTTCAGACTCAGGGCGAGAGGGATTCGGGCAAAACTCCTTAGATTTCGAATTAAATGGCATGAGTCCATAAACAAGATAGGCAGA
>JAJYDZ010000202.1 GCA_021790415.1 Thermoplasmata archaeon
GATCATTTATCTTCATTGAGTTGTATTTCTCTCTTAATGCATGATCAAACAGGCCACTCATACAGTAACATGCGTGTTTCATGAATAAATGTTACGGTGTTTTTTGGGAGGTTATTAGAAATCCTCATTTAAAGTTCTATTTTTAGAATATTTCCGCACAATGGTGAGCAAATTTTAGGGCATGTAATATATCATAATATTAATATCTAAAAAGATAATCACAAAGAAGAAATGAGCATTATCCGGTTCAGTTTGATTTCTTTAAGAAGCTTTAAACAAAAAAACATTATCGCATTTATAATCGCATCATCAATTGTCCTTATGCTCAGCGGATTAGCTATTAATGCTTCTCAACCGGTTGTCTATGATCATTATGTTTATATGAATTTAACCGCTTCACAGATAGGAAACACAAATAATTTCCTGGTAAAAGGGTTTATTCTTGATAAAAACCTTTTGCCAGAATCAAATTCATCATTTAATTTCGAAAAATCCCCTTCCCACATGTTTTTTGGCGGGAACAATTTCAGTGCTTGTCAGCAGTTTATACTTAATGATATTCAATCCCAGAATAGATTGACAAATTCTGAAGGGCTTTTTTCATTGGAAATCAATGGCTCTGGAAACTATTCCAAATATTCGTGTTTTCAGCAAATAATGTCCTTTTTTCAGTACAATTTTGTCTTCAGCATAAGCAATCTATCCGGGTCGCAGCAAGACTCTATGATAGAATACCCGCCCGGTCAGCAATTGATACTTTTACCTTATTATAATTTGGGAAATTATGGAACTGCAGCTGTAGTCTTCATTCCCGGAAATAGCAGCAATACTTTCAACCTTAGCTATAAAACTTACTCTAATTTAACCACAAATACATCAGCAATTTTGAATCTTGGAAAATTTCATTACGGAATTCCACAAAGGGTAGGCGACTATAACCAGATTTTATCAATGAATGAAGCTTATTCAGTATCATTTTATTTCAACAACAATCTTTATAATAGCCTTAATTTTGCTCCACCCACTTCCAGCTTCAGTTTTTCTTCACAATTAGGATTTACTGTTTATTTTTTTAGTGCAGTAAGTATTATCTTTATCACAACCACGATCGCAACAAACATATTTGACAGGCCAATGAATGAATTTTATCTTTCAATTCCTGAAAAAAGAAGAAATGTAATCATAGGATCCGTTATTCTGGGCACCATCGCAACAATCATTTCAACAACAATCGCATTTTTACTTGGAGATATAATTAGTATTATCCTTTTTTCAGCACCATTAAACTCATCATCTATCTTAAATTTGATGATATTTAACCTGTTCCTTTTTGCAATTATCTCTCCTATTTATTTCTTCTTCGGCACACACACCCGTTATGGTTCAGGAATTAAGATTGGAATTTCATTGATGCTTGTCATTGGAGTCCCATTAATTTCCAATATAATCGAATCAGTATTTTCTATAAGCATTTTTGTATCCGGTTTTGGAGGAAATCAAATTTCAATGTTATATCTTCCATACCTTCAAGAAATAAGGATATTCAATCTGTTGACCGGACTTATCCCATTCACAGCTCCAATGGATTTGTTCAACTACATGGTAAGGTCACCATTTTTAGGAATAGTAATGCTGAATCATCTGTCAATATTTTATCTGAGTCCATTGATCTTTTTCTCACCATTGATCACATGGTTTGTCCCCCTTATCTATCTCAGTATAAGAAAATATGAGAGAGTTTAGAAGTTTCTGTTCGTTATTATAAATGTGAAATAACACTAAAAATATTTTTCCGGCCTTTTTTAAAAAATTCTGCGATTTAGCATGTGGAATTTAAAAAACATTGATAAAATTTATTTTAAACGTTTTAATACCTCTTCATTATGAACGATTTAGCTGCTGAGTTTTTTAAGTGTACAGACAGGGAAAGAGCTATTTTCGAAGCAGGAATAAAATTAGGGTCAATATATCATCAGTATGTTGGAATGCCAATAAACAGCACAAACGTTGATTCAGCGGAAAAGGCCATTATGGAAGGTGTAAAAGTACAGCCATTCATATCCGGGGCATCTGTGAAAATTAGGCGCGATTCTCTCAAGAGTGGTGAGGGAAATTATTCTTATCAGTCTCTTACAGGAGAAATGATGGATGTCGAAATCAGTGTGAAATATGGGGAGGAAACCGTGACTGCCAGAATGTCCTATATTGAGAAATTGAATTATCCATTGATGTATCTGGAGGATTAATATGGCAGTAAAAATTGGAATCACCGGTCCAGTGGGATCAATCAAAGCTGAAGCGTTAGGAAAGATCATAGAAATGCTTAAAAATCAGGGAAAGGACATACAGGGTGTTCTTGTTTCTGAAATAATGGAACAGGGGAAGCTCAATGGCTATTCCATACTCGATATCTATACGAAGAGGAGAATTGTTTTCGCTGACACAGGAATTTCTTCAAGGGTTAAAATAGACAAGATAGGTGTTGACACAAGGCTGCTCGAAGAACTGCTCATACCAGCTATGCATAGGGCAATAGAAACGGCTGATGTAATAGTGATAGATGAAGTTGGAAAACTTGAAAATACGACTAAAAATATCCAGAAGACAATCAATGATGCACTGAACTCCACAAAGCCCATTCTGGTCACAATACACAAAAAGTCAAGAAATCCTGTTTTACAGGAAATTAGGGCGCTGGAGGGTGTGAGAATATTTGACATCACACCAATCAACAGGAGTCTTCTCCCATACAGGGTAATGAAAGTTATAACTGGAGAGGATGAACAATAGAAGAGTATATTGAGGGAAGTGCAAGGATCAGGACAAGTTCAAAGCCACTGGAAAGGGGCCCCGGTAGATCAATGCCCGGATTCCTGAACAGCAACCAGAGACTTAACAGGGACATAACCATCAGTTTTCTCAATTCTTTTAAGCCTAATCTGTATCTTGACGGCTTTGCTGCTACAGGAATAAGGGCCATAAGGGCAGAGAAGGAAGCTGCTGTCAAATCAGTGGCATGTGAAAGGAGCCTCAAGGCCTTTGACATACTGAAAGCGAATGCAGAATTAAACGATTTTAAGGGCGAATTGCACTG
Organism: Thermoplasmata archaeon; assembly: GCA_021790415.1. Next base: position 3,095 of record JAJYDZ010000202.1, read on the forward strand.
GAGCACCTTCGAATCCATTGTTTCGAAATATCATTTCGATTTCATTGATGTGGATCCATATGGAAACATAGTCCCCTTCACAGATATTTCAATCAATCACGTGAAGAACAGAGGATACATCGGTTTCACTGCAACTGATCTTAGTGTTCTCACTGGTTCCCTCAGAGAAAATACAAGAAGAAGATATGGGTCTGAAGTCCTGAACAGCAATCTCAGGCATGAAATGGGCATACGGAACCTGCTTGGATTTATTGCTAGAAGGGCAGTATCTCTCGAAACAGGTATGAATCCGGTAATATCTTTTTACCATGGCCATTTTTACAGGGTTATTGTACAGATTACAAAGAGTTCGGCTGAGGCTGACAGAACCGACAAATTTCTTGGATATGCTGATCCGGGCCTTATAGACCCTATTTATGGGAATCATTCATACGGGCCCCTGTGGATCGGCAAACTGGAATCTTTCTCCGGTGAGAAAATCATGAATATTCCTGAGACCTGCAGTGAGGATTCCATTGAATTTTTGGGAAGACTTAAAAATGAGGATATCTCTCAGTTCTTCCTCGACCTCACTGACAGCTGTTCCAGAAGGAAAGCAAATCTGCCTGCCGTCGCCCATGTGCTTGAAAGCTGCAGTGAAATTGGGATAAGTGCAGCAAGAACACACTTCTCACCCACGGGCATTAAATGTGAAAACATGGAGCAACTTCGTTCCAGTATATTTCCAGAGAATTCATAATCAAATTATTTTCAATTTTGGTTTTCCTGAATTTTCAGCAATAAAACTTAACGGCTATCAACAAAAAATAATCATAAATCATGTCATACAATATCACTGTACAGGGAATCTAAATATAATGGTATAGTAATATCAACAGAATGAAGCAAAATATAAGGGCAAAATCTCTTGTAATATCAGTAGTTTTTATAGCGGTGCTCGTCACAATTACGTCAATGCCTATAGGGGGACTCCCTCCTCTCCAGAATCTTCTCAATCCAAATTCGGGAGTCTGGGACCCGGTAGTTCCGAAGGGTTCCACTGGAGTACAGTATGAGAATATATCAGTGAACGGGACGGCTGGAGAAGTGGTGATCTATACACAACCCGACGGATTTATTGGAATCCAGTCAAACAACACTTTCCTTGTCTACTACATGCAGGGTTATCTGGAAGCACAGTACAGGCTGGAAGAGATGGATTTCATAAAAAGAACTGCCCTCGGGACTCTTTCACAGGTCATAGGCAGCACCACTCTTTCATCAGATATTTTTTACAGAACTATCCAGGACTGCCAGATCGCTAAACAGGAAGTGAACAATATGTCATCATCATCCTATGCCCACAGGGTGATCGAAAACTTCACAATGGGCATAAATGCTTATATTTCATCACTCACGCCACAGACTATGCCATTGCTGTTCAAGCTCCTGAATTATGCACCACACACATGGAATATTACCGATGTGATGGCAGTGCAGCAGTTCTTCCTCTGGCAGAACAGTGCAGGCGGCATGTCTCCGTTAAATTTCAACTAT
>JAJYDZ010000203.1 GCA_021790415.1 Thermoplasmata archaeon
CTTATATTTTCTCCACTATTCATAATCATTGAAATGTAATCTGCCTTAATATTTTGTTCATAGGCACAAATCAATTCTATGATAATATTCATTGAAATTAGCTATTCACCATTACTCCTTGCTTTATTCCCTAACGCTTCAATTTCATCAGAGACAATTTTTATTATAATCGGGAGCGTTTTTTCGTTTAGCTCGTATCTGCTATTGCCAATGTCACAAAAATAAGATTCTTTGTCCACATGGAAGTGAATAACGTTTTTTGATCTATAATAGAAGGAACCCGGAGATTTCTCCTTGAGGCAATCAAGTTTTCTAATCTTTTCGATTACATACATTATTGGTATTAGATCCTCAGATTTAGTGTGCCTCATGATCGCCTGTCTTTCTTCCTTCTGAATGAATCTTAAGAAAATTAATCTGCTCCTCGTAGATTCGTTCTTTCAGGTCCCATCTAAAAGCATTTCTTTCCATGTATATATTATTTCTCACATCGTTTAAAATAAATTCCTTTGCTTTGCCCAGAAAATCAATTTCTTCGATTACCTTATCGCAATTAATTCTCGCAGACGGTTTAGCGAGTGTTGGATCAAAAAACCTTCTCCTGGCAATCGACCCACCCATTAGACATGTATAATCTTTTGCAAAACCACACTTTGCCTTTGATGAAGAAATAATAATATCGCTTAAAAGGGCGATCTCAAAGCCAATATTTATGGCATCACCATTTATTAATGAAATTATTGGCTTTTGAACACCCGATGAAAAGAGAGAATATGAAAGCATCGTTTCGAGTGCCTCTTTAATTGATTCTTCTGGCTTAAAATATATGTCTTTAGCAAAGACTGAGTTTATACCGGTTAATCCGATGTATTTCACTTTCTCATCTGCGGCTGCAATTGCAAGCGACTGCATCAATTCATTCAAGGTGTTCGTCTGGATATTTCCGTTTCTGTCTGACTTTATTACTATGAGGCCGATCGAATCTTCCTGCCAGAAAGTGATAGAGTTGAATCCTTTTACCCTTATGTTACTCACGGAGGTAGACCATCCTGTACAACCTTATTTCAATTCCAATAAGAATCATTAGGATACCCAATCCAATACCAAATCCTTCTTCCTGAACCAGATTAAGAGGGTTTGCCTGTAACATCAACCAGAGAATCTCCATTGAAATTATAACAAGTATTGATGAAATTATCATCGCAGTCTTCTTGCTCATTTCATAGCCTTTGATCGTTTTTGCTTTCAATAATGCCAGATTAGAGATTTCTGAAGACCGCATAGTCCCAAGTGCAGCAAATGTCATTCCGGAACCAGCTATTAATGTAAAAGCTGTGTTATAGACTGTGATTCCCGAAAACATACTTCCCAAAGATGTTGCGAATTCAAATATTGCTATAACCAAGAAGATAAAGAAGACAATGAAGGAACCAATTATTCTGTTAAGTGATGGTTTGAAAGAACCTTTTTTGTATAGCTTTGACAGCATATACATTCCACCCATGACTATGATAAATGGCGGTATGAAAACGGCGAGAACATCATTTGTAGCTATTGGAATTCCCGGAGATAGGGCGCCCCAGAGAGAAAGAATTGCCATATATACCACTCCCAAAATTCCAAACCCTGTAAAGAATGGTCTAGCAAGAGGATGTAGATCATTTGACCTGTCTATGAAAGGAACTACCAGGAAATACAGTAAAGGTATTACCCCGAAAACTGTTGATGCTGCCAAGGCAGATAAGGCTCCTGCTGCATTGAACATTTTGAAATCGACTGCTTTATAGACAAATAGAAGGAACCATGGTGGATACGGTGGAACGTATGCCGCAAGTGGGCTTGATGGTGCAACTTGAGGATATGGGTCAAACAAAGGCGGAACTGCGTTAACAATGTTAAGTTGAAGTTCGGTAATAATTGAAGGAATTAAAATGATAAGCCCAAAGACAAAAGCGCCCAATTCTATCATATAAACAAGGTTATATGGATACCATGGCTTATGTTCAGGAAGATCTTTTTCAACAGCAGGAGCCTTATAATTTGCACTCTTTTGAGATGGCATTAAACCATTAGCTTCCGCAAGATAAAAGTGAAAACCAAAAAGACCGCCTATAACTGCTGAGAGGATGATATGCCATCCAAGCATTCTAACGAACAATGATGTGGATGTCCCATTTCCAAAAAAGATTGATTCAATAAACGGACCGATAACCGGTGAAGAAAGAGCAATTCCTCTTCCCACATCTGTTGCATCAACAGATAATACATCTCCTGACATCGAATACCCAAAGTAACCTACTCCAATAGTAACCGCAAGAAGAAGAACGCCTGTTACCCACTGCAGTTCTCTTGGCTTCTTGTATGCACCATTGAAATAATTTCTGTACATATGAATGTAAACCAACACAATCATAGCATATGCACCGTATAAGTGAGTTGTCAGAATAAGTGAGCCGTAAGGAACACTATTTTTGAAATATTCTGTTGATACGTATGCATTGGCTGGATTGTAATAGAGTAAAAGTATTAGACCCGTTACAACTTGATAAATGAATGCCATGCTGATCATGGCCCCGGTCCAATACCAGAAGCCACCTTTTTTTCTCATGTAATCTGGTACTGTTGAAAGTGGCAAATCATCAATATGAAGTGGATCCTCACCTAGTATATTCTTAATGCTAAAAGTACTCCTTAAGTCGTCAATAAATCCCAATTTTTTTCACCTCATCCTACACTCATTTGAATCATAAGGGTCTTTTGTAAGTTAGATAATGGAGTACCACCAGAAAGATCACTGGATTTTCCATATATAGTTGGTCCTTTCATGTTTTTTGCCGCAAGAGTATCTGTGCTTGGATCCCAAGCTAGTATGACGTTTGGTAAAGGCTTATAAGTTGGATGGGTGATAATTCCTGCACCCTTTGAAGGATCATACGTACTGCCATGCCAGTCGCAGTGAATTACCCCATTCGGATAATCGGATGCAGGTCCCGGTAAAATTGAAGAAAGTATAGATAATTGATTTGGCGGATAATACCTTATTATTGGGGGCACACAACCAAGGTGCTGACATATTGCACTAAATGAAACAATTGATCCGTTTGGACCTGTTCCACCTGGAGATTGAAACACAACTCCAGTGGCATCAATAGTCACAGGAACTGGACTTATTTTCTGGGGTACATTTGATGAATTCCCAAGATTAATTAGGAAATTTGGATCATCCGTTAGAGGATAATAATAAATCCATATGTTTGGGGAGTTAACAGGAAATTCTGAAGCCTTTACTGGAACTGGAGTTCCGCTGTTTGAACCTGGTGGTACCCAATATAGAACAGTTTCCGGAAAGCTTGATAAGCCCACCGACGGTGTTACCACGTTTTGAACTACAGCTTTACCCAAGCCACCAACTGCAGCGACCGCAGATAATCCAACAAGTGTCTTCAAAAAATTACGTCTTGAAACATCAGGTTCGTCTGCCATTGATTGTGAATACTTCAATATCTTATAATATTTTTCCGTTTCACCTCTGGCAAGATTGAAATTTAAGATTGTTTCCGACTATAGACAAATTATAAATTTCTAATTCATATCTCACATTTATCCATATGATACCTTAAAATTGGTGAAATGTAATAGAATCTATACGATAACTGTACCGCATTCTACATAATGTAAAAATTTTAAAAAGCTAAAGTATCCCCTGTTAGTTTCTAATATAATCATTAGCCCGTTCTACTATCTCATCTGCCAAAGAATACTCTGTTCTAAGTCTTAGAAGGTAAATGAAAACTAGAAAATCCATGATCAGGACATTATAAATCTCATATTCTGCGACAGAAACAAAGTTTATTCTAGTTTCGAGTAACCAAAAAAAAGCATCTGTTAATAACAATGCACCGCCATAAGAAAATGCTCTCTGAAGCATCATAGAAAAACCAAGTATGAAAAAGGTTATCTTTCCTAAGAGAAAAAACCATTCAGCCAGAAATGTGTGGGGCGCTGTACCTTCATGATATACCCCAACCAAAGCAAGAAAGAGTCCAACCATAATGAAGAACGATAGTCCAATGATTTCAGACCTGCTTTTGGAATTCCATATGGAGGAAATGGAAAAAAACGCAATAAAAAACCCTGATATGATTAACCCCAAATTGTAAACGCTTGGGTAATTTGGATTTGGGTGTCTTTGTATTCCATAAGTATTACCTCCAAGATCGCTAAGGGCATTAACATTAAGACGAAACCATGGGTTCAGATAGATAGCAATTGTTATGAAAATCCAGGGCAAAATAATCACAAGAACCCCAAGGATCTCACTTAACCAATAAATTCGTGTTTTTTTGTAAATCAAGAAATCAATTCATTGAACATGGGAGAATATATGAGGCTTTCTCTTAATGCACATTATTACATTCTAATGTGAAACTTTCATATGCCCAATCATAATAATAATTACAGAAGCAATTATTGCTACTAGGTCACTTAATAAAGTTCTGTTAAAACTTCCCCCAATTACCATTATACTAAGAATGACTGTGCTAAAAACCCAAATGGATTTTCTTTCGATTTTTACTATCATATCAAACTTATTGAAATATAGGAACAGATAGACCATAA
>JAJYDZ010000204.1 GCA_021790415.1 Thermoplasmata archaeon
ATCTTACAGAAACATATTACTACAATGTTTTCAATCAGTACCTTCCTGTTACTTATACTAATTATCTCTTACCAGGCGAGTATAACTTAACTGTTAACCTTTCGGAAAACAATTCTGTAGAAGGTGCAAATTTATCACTCACAATCGGTGACCAGAGCAATAACAATATAGGTTATGGATCCACCCTTTTGAATAATGGACAAAATAACATAACTTTAAACTTCAAAGTGAACATTACACGTTTTCTTCAGTCTTTATATTTGGAAATAAATCTGTCAGGGTTTAATGGTAAGCTTGCAGTTAACAGGATCAGTTTTGATCAAACTACTTTCTATAAGCAATCTTAAATTAGCAATATATTTGATTTCAGAATGTTCGTAACTATGGTTTAGAAATATACCTATACATGACATAAGAAGTGTTATCTTATGTAGATCTCGCTACATTTTGACATAACTTTTTGAGTCCATCGTTTTAAAAAATCCAACCGTAAAAATGATGGATTACCATATAGAAAGCGAGCGTTGTTGAAATGTTTCATACATGGGTAAATAATCCTAGTTAGCACCACTGTCTTCTTGCACATAAATTGCCAATTCTACTTGTTTTTGAATTATAATAAGAGTGTTTTTAACGTAACTCATCAAAAACCTCATTTTTAATATATTTCTAAGATTGACCTACTGGTAAAAACTAAATTAAGGTATATGATTCCCACGCGACTAAAAAAATGCATTTTATTCACCTCATGGAACCTAGGATAACTAAGGAAATGATAGAGAGCGTCAACAAAAGTTTAACGTCAGAAAGATTTTTAAATGGTGAATCTGTTTCGAAATTTGAGGAAGAATTTGCCTCCTTTATTGGAACAAAATCGGCAATCTCTGTCAATAACGGAACTAATGCATTATTAATTTCCCTTCTCGCTCTGGGTGTTAAGCAAGGTGATATAATAATTACAACACCTGCAACTTTTATTGCGACAGCAAATTCCATTAAACTAGCTGGTGCAGAACCCCTACTTGTTGATATAAAAATGGACGATTACAACATCGATCCGGAGCAGATCAAAGCATGCATAGAGGTTTATGGTAATAGCATAACTGGAATAATTCCAGTGCATCTCTATGGCAGGCCAGCACCTATGAAAGAAATTCTATTTCTAGCGGAGCAAAATGACATGTTTGTTGTTGAAGACGCATGTCAGGCACACGGAGCAGAATTTAATGGTAAACGAGCGGGTTCGTTAGGATCGTCTGGGGCATTCTCTTTTTATCCTTCAAAAAACATGACTGTAGCCGGAGATGGTGGTATGATAACTACAAACGACAGCGAATTAGCTGAAAAATCAAGGACTATAAGGGACAGTGGCCGGTCCACAGGGAAAAAGTATGAACATGAGGTAATTGGCTTTACTGCAAGGCTTAATACCATCAATGCCGCATTCGGAAGAGAGCAACTGAAAGGACTTTCTGAGCAGGTTCAAAGGAGAAAGCACAATGCTTCCATGTACTTTGACCTACTTTCAACTTGTGAAGATATTATTTTGCCTCAAAGGGATAATAAAAATTATTCATCTGGTTGGCATCAATTTGTCATTAGAAACCCTGAGCGGGATGGGCTTGCGCGCCATCTCTTAGATGCAGGAATAGAAACAGGCATACACTATCCGATAGCTGTCCATCAACAGCCTGTCTATAAAAAGATTGGGATTAAGACATTTGGATCACTTATGAACTCAGAAAGATGGGCAAAGGAGGTATTAAGTATACCCGTTCATGGAAACCTTGAGGATGATGATATTCATTATATTGCTGCGAAAATATTAGAATATTTTAGGTGAGTTTACTTTGAAAGTTGGTGTTATTGGTTTGGGGTATTGGGGGAGCAAAGTAGCAAAGGAGTACAAGGTGCTATTAGGTCAGGGAGTGATAGACAAACTTATCTTATATGATTCTGATCAACAAAAAAGAAACTTAGATTCATGGACCGATTGCACTATGGCAGAAGGCCTTGAATCTCTATTGTCTCAGGTTGATGCGGTTCATATTTGCTCTCCTAGCGATACTCATTTTCAAATTTCTATTAAAGCCATTGAACATCACGTAAATGCATTAATAGAAAAACCAATTACAAAATCCCACATACAGGCTCAGAAAATTGCTGAGAAGTCAATCGAAATGGGTTTAATATTTCAGGTAGGGCACATATTTAGATTTTCTGAAACCATGAAATACCTGAAGCACATAACATCAGACAAAAAGTATTTTCCGGAAATAGACTTAATAGAATTACGTTGGGCACACACAAGAGTCCCAAATTCATCTACTTTTATTGAACCAATTCTCTGGGACTTGCTTCCTCATCCTTTAGATGTTATACATTATCTTACCGAGGAGTGGCCAGTTGAAGTTTATGGGCAATATCTTGGTCCGAATAAGGCAAATGAAGACTCCGCCTTAATATTCTACAAACTCCCATCTGGAATAGTTGCTTCAATTTTTCTGAGTGGTATGTTTCCCCAAAAATCGAGAATTATTGATCTTTCAAATCATGTGACTACTATAAAAGCTGATTTGGTCCAATCAACAATAGATTTATGGTCTAAAAAGGAAAGCATCGTTAAAAAGATACCAGAAGGGAACACAATAAGAGCTGAAATATTAAATTTTATTGAAGCAATAAATACTAGCAAAAACGTGAAGAATCCTATAAAATTAGGAACGAAATCAGTAGAAATTATTCAGAAAACGGAGGTGGCCTTACAGCATGACAAAAGAACGAAAATATAGTATAATTGAGAACATAGTACAAGGTCAAAATGTGAATATTTACGATCAGGTGAACCTTTATAAATGCACAATTGGTAATAATACCAAGATTGATTCATTCGTGTATATCGAGGAAGGAGTCACGATAGGGGAAAATTGCAAAATACGCCCTTTCGTATTTATTCCATCTGGAGTTAAAATTGGCAATAGTGTCTTTATCGGTCCACATGTGACGTTTACTAATGATAGATATCCAAAAATTGGACGTGCCTGGAAACTTGAATCTACAATTGTCGAGGATGGCGTATCTATTGGTGCCTCCTCTGTGATTCTGCCTGGAATTAAAATAGGCCAAAATTCTCTAATTGGAGCAGGTTCAGTCGTAAAAAAGAATGTCCCCGCAAATTCAAAGCTCGTTGGAGATCGTTTAATCCCATTATAATTTAAATCAGGACGACTATGCATGTTCTATTTTTTGCTATAATAAGAGCCCGGCAAATCGGCGACCTGTATATTTAATAGATATCACAACTAAATACGCACTTTCTGATTTGTGTGGTATATGCCCAAGTATTCCTGAGAGAACATCACGGTACGTTCTGATCTTTTTCTCTCTAAATATGTTCAGCTTCTGGAATCTAATAACATACAGCCTCAGAAGAATAGAATCAATTTACTTTCACAACGGTAATTGCAGTGATCTGACCACAATGTGGAATTTTTCCAAAGTTTTGTAAATTCGCCCCACCTCTATTCAATACATGCTATGTATCCCAACATGTAAATATCATAGAAGGGAAAAATATTCACTTTTGTCCTTTCTACCTAATGCTTTTTAAAACATATACAAGGTATTTTCTGAATAATCAGATAAATCTCTTTTTATATGGTCTTTATACATCTATTGATATTGTTAGCATTAATGTCATCGTGTTTCAGTTCTGTGATGGTGCAGGCAAATCCTTATTAACACTTATTACATGTTTTTACTATATACTGCTTTAATATAGTTCCAGCAGATTACATATATTCATAGACAAATAGTAAATTAATTTTAAATACACTACATTGAGAGTTCAACTGAATAAACAACAAAGATTAATATAAAGAAGTTCAGGCGAATTTAAGGTTTCAATGATTCTCCTTTGGTATATATTTTTTTATATCCTCCAGTTAGCATACGTTTATTATGTTGGATTTGTCTTAATTAGTATTAATATTTTTATACTTCAGTTTCATTTTAGTTGATGAAAGCTGTAATTACAGGCATTTCAGGACAGGATGGTTACTTTCTATCACGATTACTTTTTTCAAAGGGATACGAGATTCATGGTATACTTAGAAGAAATAGTTCCATGACTCAAGGAACTGTTTCCCGCCTGCCGGCCGACATTAAAAGCCAATTGGTGATTCATTATGGCGATATAACTGACTCACAATTTATTTCCATTCTTGTCAATAAAGAAAAACCCGACGAATTTTACCATCTTGCAGCCCAGAGCTTTGTTGGATATAGTTTCCAGAATGCAATGTCAACTTACGACGCCAACATATCTGGAACCCTAAATGTCTGCAATGCTATCAAAGATTTTTCTCCTGACACCAGAATGTATTTTGCAGCTACTTCTGAGATGTTTGGGCAACCAAAGGAAACTCCTCAAAACGAACGGACATTATTGTCCCCGAGGAGTCCTTATGCCGTTTCTAAGTTAGCCGGATTTTGGACTGTTAAAACCTATAGAGATGCATATAACTTGTTCATGGCAAATGGTATCTTGTTCAATCATGAATCTGAGGTAAGAGGCCCAGAATTTGTGACCAGGAAAATTTCACAAGCAGTTGCAAAA
>JAJYDZ010000205.1 GCA_021790415.1 Thermoplasmata archaeon
TATAGTATCTTCTGGAATTCCGATTTTTGAAATCCACTTGGAATATTCAAAAAGACCTGGTAGAAAATACACAACGGCGAAAATGTACAGCAATGGAAATAGTATAGTTAGGCTATAATGTTGAACGAATAATTGGCTCTCTAAATTTGGAACCAAAGAGCCTACTAAATAAGCTGAAACAATTGAAACAGATAGCCAGAAATAATCTCTCTGGTACAGTTCGAAGGCGTACTTGAATGGCCTATGCGAATTCCATTTATCAATTCTCATATAGATGTATTTGAACCCAAAAAAAGAGAGAGCAAATATTAATAATGGGGCAATTAGCCAGTATATAAATGTCAAAAGGAGCGATTTTGCCAACAAGATCGCTACACCGCTTATTAATAGAAAAATTACAGCGAAGAGTATAACCTTGAGTATATTAACCCCTGCTAAATATTCTGCATAAGTCTTTACCTTTAGTTTTTGAGAAGGATTGAGATTACCAACGATAGGTAGTTTTACTCCTAGATAACTGCTCATATCTTGGCTGCTAGAAAATATGATTATCTGTCTCGAGATACGTTTCACGAGCCTGCTTCTGTTTTTTGCCTGCAGGTAATTCTGAGAAAGAAAAAATACTATTACTGTTGTAGGGATAGATACAAGAGCAGAAATCACGGCTACAAGAGTGTTAGTATCCAAAACCACAAAAAGATACTCCGTTAGATAATTAAACGTTTTCTACAAACCGGACGAAGATAAGAATTTTATTTCAGTAAGCCCTTTTTTAACGCTATACCTATCTTGGCCCCCCCCCAAAGCCAAGGGGTGCGGTTAATGAACTGAGACAGACGGATGAGTCAGTTGTACAAGATAGACTAGTCAACACCTTTATATTTCTTCGTATTATGAATATTAAAGAAATGCTGGCAGCTCAAAAGGAGGAGAATTGAAGTGAAAGACAATGACATTCAAACAACCCTTCAAGGTACTCCAGTAAAGACAAGGCACCCAAGAGCACCTAAGGCAGATAAGCATGGCGAGAAGGGGCTCTTATTAAAGATTGTCGACTTCCTCAATTCTTCTTCCTTGGGTTATAGCTTCAAATTCATTGATTCATTCTGTGATATATCCGACGAGAAGAACGGGATCTATATCGAGGTAAAACTTGACCACTTTGCCTATGCTCAGATAATACACGGAATCGTTTCCTCTAAGATAAAGAAGGGTCTCTATTTAGGCGTTGCAGACGACAGGTTCGTGAAACTCTACTCATGGATTGCCTTTGAAAAGATGGAAGAATTTGTGAATGAATTTGACCCGAGGCATGTATTCTCTCCGAGCCAGGTAGATAAACCGGAATTAAACGAAAAGGCAGAACGCCTATTGGGAGAACCAGCAAAGATAATAAAACTTGAATTCAAGACAGGTGGCTATACCTACATAACCAAGAACAATATGGGTGAAGTAAGGGAGATTACAGACAAATACAGGATACATCTGGACCTATTAGTCAATTGGCTTGATGGCGTTGGAGATTCTCTTCCATAGAAATAAACGTCCACGGCTGGTTAGTCAACAACGAAAGGCCAGATATTTTCTACAACGAGTACCCTCACGAAAGGAAGGGGAAACAGATAACAGAGATTGAAGGATCCAGGAGACCAAAGTACACTCCGATAAGAGAAAGTGACTTTGAATACATCAAGTCACTTCGGATAAGGCATGAAGACCTCCCCGGTGTCCTTCATGAGATCGACAGGCTGATTAGCAGAAAGAAAAGAAGGGAAAGAGGCGTGTTCTGGACTGAATCTGATATTGCAGATATATTAGCAAATGAGCTGATGGAACTAACCAAGCCCGACTATGTGGTCGAGCCTTGCGTCGGCGGAGGATCGTTGATCAGGAATATTGTCCCGATGGTCAGTGGGGCAATGAATGACATAAGTATAGCCCATGTGGAGAATTGCAAGAGTATTTACAGCGGCTATGATTGGAAGTTCACAACCCTCGACGTTGTCGATACTCCCACCGAAGAACTGATTAGTTCATGGGAAGTTCCAAAAGGAAAAACGCTGCTCCTCTACACAAATCCGCCATTTGGAACAGCTGCCACTAACAGGTTAGTATCAAAGAAGACAGAAATGGATGACGCAATTTCGAGAAAACAGCAGATACAGATCCCGTCTTCGCTCAAGAAGTACGGTTCAGGGGATCTCTTCATTCCCATCATAGGAAGGCTCCTCGAGGTTGCTAGGAAGCATGAAGAGAGTTACATTGCATTCTTCTCTCCCTTTGGCCTTTTCTGCGGTAGAAGAAGGTATGAGAAATTGTTCAGTGAAGTTGCAAAGGACTTTAAGTTTGTCAAGGGGTACGTATTTACAGGTGATAAGTTCCATGACATAAACAAGACGTTGGCGGTAGCTTTCTCGGTCTGGAAATTCAGCCCCGGTTCAAACAACACACATACTTCGCTCTCATTTGAATTCGTATACCGTGACGGTAATAAGAAGAAGATCGAGTTCAGGGAAATGCCATTATTGAAGGAATACTGGCATTACGACCAGGGGAGAGAAGGATTACTAAAGGGTGAGATAGTAGCACAGCGCTGTGAACGCTTTAATACTCCGCAGCCAAAGGTAATACACTTAGACCCAAAGATGGGAGGGTCTGAGATGATTCCGGAGAACGTGAAGAAAAAACTGAGTGTTGATGGACTACCAGACGAACTAGTTCTGGGCCTCTGGGGGTTGTCCGTGACCCTGGGCGCATTCGGGACTTCGCTCTCAGACCCGATATTTCCTCCATACATGAGGGACGCATACGTTCATCTTCCGAACTTCAAAAAGCAGGAAGCAATAGAGGTAGTTGCTTACTCAGCTCTTCACAGTCTCATAAAGAACTATGCTGAAGACAGGATAGGTTTTATTGGAACAAACAAAGTATTCAAGTTCGGAGGAAAGGCATTGACGGATGGAGTGGAGCACCTCTTCAAGTTGTGCAAATACTGTGAAGTATATGATGGCCTGACGATTCCCGAGGTAGTTAAGAGGATAAAGGATTCTAATTATGACCTCACGAAGCTGAGGAGGGGAATCATAGAACAGGTCAAAGCCAGGCTGGAGAAAATCGGTTACTGGGATTATGTCCCTGTCCCACGAGGACTAGACCTCGGAGCAACAACGTTGGAAAGATGACCCGCCCCCCAAAAGATTCAGGAGGGGCCTTTGAAGGGCAGGTAGATTGATGAGTTAGAACGTAAATAAATAGACTACCGAATAGTTAGAAAGGTCGCTCAACCGCTTCAAGCGAGTACAGAAAATGTCATTGTTGTAATTGCTAATTGAAACCCATCATATTTTAGATTTTTATAACAAAGCGTAAAATGATTTTAGGGTTCTTAGTAGACCAGCTGGGAACGCCATCGCAACCATAGAAAGTAAGAGAGCAATTGAAGAAAAGATCATTAAGATTCCAACTTCTAGTACTGAGGAGAGACTAAAATTCAAGAGATCGTTCCATCCCGTTATAAAGGTATATTGCATTGTAGGCATAATAAAGAAATACCATACTACTGCCAGAACAGAACCAATAACTACAATGACCGCGGTTGATATAAATCTCTTATTGAATGGATTTATTGCCCGTCCAGCCTTACCATTCCAAAAGATTCTAGCTATCAGTCCAATCGGTATGAACAAAGTTACAGAAAAAACGTCGAATACCGAAATTTGCCCTACGAATTCCCTTTCAATAAGATAAAAATACCTTAAATTTACCCATAGATACAAAAGTGCAGACGCGACCAAAAGTAGTACCACCGGAGTTGTGTACTTATTCATTTTCATATGATAATTCAAATCTGGTATTTATACGATTTGGTATTACCTATACCTATGAGCTTAAATAGTATAGATTACTTTCACAGTGAAGTTATGTGAAGATTTCAAAAGGTCAAAGCAATCTTTTATTGAGGCAGGAGTACTTTGACATCATACTGTGCATACTCGACCATTATGACTACGCTAGTAAAATTGCAAAGAAGCTTGGTAAATCACAGCCAACAGTAACGGAACAGCTCAAACTGCTCGAAGGAGAAAAAATTATTTTCGGTGAAAGAAAGGGAATAACTAAGAAATTCGAAGTTGACTTCCGTATAATAGTAGAGTATGTCTACAGTTTTATCGAAGAACTTAGGGACTACAGGTTGAAACAAGAGGCAGAAGAAGTGATAGATGTTAACATTTTGACAGACTTGGGTCGGGAAGCTATAAAAAAGGGTATACCACCACAATTGATTCAAGGATTCTTTGACATTTACTCATTCACCGTATTAGATCAGGTATACGGCTTACGAAAGTCGATCGATGAGGTGGTAATATCGTTTTTCGGCGCACTATATTACTTGGATAAACGTAACATAAATACCCTGATCAGCACATTCAAAATTAACAAGAAGGATTTTGAAAGGGTCGTTGAGTTAATGACTCTTGAGTCTATTACCAAAGAATATATTGCTATTAGGGCCCTAATAGATTTTAAAACTAAGAGAGATTCTAAATAAAAGACAGATACAGGGTTTTACATGGAGCCCTCACCTTGTCATTGATGGTCAAAAATCAGAAGTGATTT
>JAJYDZ010000206.1 GCA_021790415.1 Thermoplasmata archaeon
TTATTTTTTTTACGAGATGCTGGGTCTTTGTATGAAATACCTGAACAAACTCACATAGTGCACAAACAGGGTGAAACTCAGGGCTTTATAAGACGTTTTTTGACCGATTTTACCAAAAGATTTGCGGGTCATCGTGGAGAAGGAGCGACTGTAGATTTAGACTACATTATAGAGTCAAGGAAATTTCTTAGAAATTATGATAGAATTATTTTTCACGATCAGTGGACCGCAATATTTGGGCTTTATTACAGAATTAAAGGTATAAGTTACGCAATTCAATTGCACGAGTTTTTTCGACCACCCCCAGGGATGAAGAAACACAGTTTCTTAGCTCTGATGGCATGGTTTTATGACGTAGCCTCGATTATGATGGCCCCCGCCATCATTACTACAAGTGAATACAATTACAACATTGCCAAGAGATTTAATAAAAATACTTACCTTGTCAGAATTGGGTTTCCTCCTCCCAAATTGGATAGGTTTAAAGTTGGGAAATTTGAGCCCGGTAGAAAAACAGTGTTATCGCTTACGCTCTGGGATAAGGGTAGACGCCCTAGTTTTTATGTAGAGCTAGCTAACCGGTTGCCCGAATACGACTTTGTTCTTGCTGGTTCATGGACAATAGAGGATGAGATGCACTTGTTTATTGAAGAAAACAGAAATGTAAAAAACCTGAGAATAACTGGTCGTATAGATGACTCGGAGAAAATACGATTGTTAACAAATTCACATTTTTACATAAGATTTGGATACAATGAACGTGGGCCTGGAATGGGTGCTTTAGAAGCTATGAGCTATGGCTTAATACCATTTGCAAACCAAGGTATAGGTTTGTCGGAGTTAATCACTGATCGTGTGAATGGGTTTCTGATCACAGAATCTCTGCTGGAAGAAACTGTTTCTGCATTCAAGTATGTATTAACCCTTTCTCAAGATGTCCTCGAGGAGATGTCACTCCGAAACCTTGAATTATGCAACACTTATTCTTGGGAAAACAATGCTCAGGGGTTAATGGAAGTCTTTGAAAAATATGACATATAAATATGCTGCATTCTCATTGGCGTTAAAGTAATTTATCTGTCTTGGTAATCCAGTTAATATGAGGGTAGGTCTCCTTGCCTATAATTTAAAATCTAACCATAGTGGACAAACACGGTTTTTGGTTAATATTGCAAAAGGATTGAAAGCTATTGGGCACGTTCCAATAGTATATTCTCTTTTCTCTGACGATGTCATTACCGGCCTTCTCAATAAAAACACAATAAAGCAGGTAACCCTGAACAAGCCTCCCAGTGCAATATCTAGTTTAAGGTACATGAATTACTCAAAGAGGCCGGCCATTGATCTATATCATCTTGTGTACGAGAATGATGAATCAGACGTTTACGTGGTACTAGCCGATGAAGCGATACCAGTTGTGGAACATCTTTCAAAACAAAAGTCCGCTTACATTTCCAACGGAGACCTAACATTAATGCTGCTCAACCCAGAATTTAAGAGACACAATAAGTTGGCCACGAGCGTACTTGAAAGAGGATTTGTAAAACAGTTAAGAAACCATTCTTGTCTAGTTACAAAGTTTGACAGCATCATGGCAAACAGCAGTTTTACATCAAACTTAATGGCTTTTTTTTATGGTGTCCCAATAGACAAAGTGGTTTATCCTCCAGTTGATCCTGATATTTTCAAGAGAACCCCCGAAGTTGATCCAGATGAGAAATATGCTCTAGCGCTTGTAAGGAACGAAATGGACCCCCTCTATCATCTCGTTTCTTCTTTGGCAAGGAAATTTCCGATAAAGGTTATTGGCGGCGGCAGTATAACCAACGCACAGAATCAAGGTTTCGTTTCAGAAGAGCGATTGGTTGAGCTTTACAATATGGCCTTTTTTACTATCTCTCCTAGTGTAGTAGAATTTTATGGGTACAGTGTAGTTGAGTCAATGAGCTGTGGTACTCCGTCTATAGCTTACAACAATGCAGGAGCCAGAGAACTCATCACTAGCGGTGAAAATGGATGGTTATTCAGTACAAAAGAAGAGCTGATCAACGGAGCTTCGAAGATATTTGAAACAGGATACGACCGGAGCTTCCGAGATGAATGTCTGGAACGCTCTAAAAAGTATACAAACGCAGAATCGGCAAAATCTCTTATGTCCGTCATCTCTTCGATTTGAGGAAACCAATTGGTATTATATAGCGACTGCGGATCGGTGTAAAAGTTGAATAAGTCTAACCCTACTGTTGCATTATTACGAATCAGGCAATCGCTTTTCGATAATGCAGATTACTTGATTTTGATAGCGTCAGCAATTTTCTACATCGTTCTTATGTTTCATCTCTCTTATTTGAAGTATTATACATTCCAGGACACGTTTTACGACTTGGGACTTAACAATGAGATCATGTGGCTTTTGTCTCATGGATTCATATCTAATTACATACACAGTCAATTTAGTCAAATTTACCCTTTTCAATACGAAAAACCAATTGTTTTTCTTGTTTTACCGTTCTATTCATTATATCCTCACATATCAACTCTTTTATTTATCCAAACACTATTTTTGGGATTAACTGTTTTCCCAATATATTTTTCTTCTAGGATTATAGTTAGATCTAGAGCCATTTCTTTAATTGTTGCACTTTCATTCTTAGTTTTTTTCCCGGTGGCCACTTCCAACCTCTTTGATTTTCATTTTACTTCATTATTTCCTTTCTTCTATCTGATGACCGTCATGTTTTGGGCGAATAAAAGAACAAAGTTGATGGTAATTTTTGCAATTATAACGGCAACAATCAATCCATTAACACTTATTTTGGTAACTTTTTTCCTATTATATTCGGTTATATACGATTACAATAGCTCCACTAATCAATCTTTCTCAGATTTCAAAAAATCATATCTTCCAGTATTGATCACCGCTGTTGGACTAATTATAGTGTTTTTTATCTACCATATTTTTGGAACTTTGTTCTTTGCAGGTGCGACTCCGTCTGCAAATGGTTCCATTTGGCTGTATGATATAAACTATAAACTGGAATTATTTCTTTTTCTTTTCGGTGCCTTATCATTTATTCCTCTCTTAGACCCTATGACCCTTTTTCTCATCGCCCCATATGCAGGATATGTAGTATTGTCTACAGATGGGGCTAATTTCCAAATATTTGGTCTGCACTATCCACTTTTCGCTTCTGGGCCACTTTATTTTGGTCTTCTTTTGGGTCTAAAAGTCATATTGTCTAACTCTTCAAATGACAACAAACTTGGTAAATCTGGACAGAAATTTAAATTACCTAAAGATCAAGGAAAACGTAGCGTTTTAAAAGCCATGTCAGCCTTTGTAGTAGTAGTAATTGTATTTTCAGTTGTTTACTTCCCATACAGCCCAATTAATAAGGATGTTCAAGGTGGATATTTCAATGGGAATCATAATATAAGCAGTTTGACAAACGTAAATCCGGCCGTATTATCATTACACAAAGTAATTTCCATTATACCTGCTAATGCTTCATTGCTAACTATGAATGACATACCGGAAGTATCTGGTAGAGAGTATGTTGGTTTATATAACAACCACGCCAACCTTAGTTATAATTACATACTTTTTAATTCTTATTTCAGCTATTTTACTGCACCTTATGCTGAAGTACCCTTCCTTAAAAGCGCGATAACAAATGGGTCTTATGGAATTGCAGCTGAAACTCCGTATTCTTTGTTGTTGGAGAAAAACTACAACGCACCACCTAAGTTATATATCCCATTTAATTATAATGACTCTGCAAATAATTTGGCTACTGATGGGAATTCAGTGAGGGTTAATGGAACTATAACAGATAACACCTCTAACATTTTTATGTGGTATGGCCCATACCTTACTTTGTTTCCAGGAACCTATAGCTTTACATTCTATCTTTCTTCTTCAAACGTCTCATCCAATAATTCACAAGCTGTAATTCTTGAAGTAAGCAGTGGAAATATGATCTTTGATTCAAAAGTAATTTATAGAAATGACTTCCAGGAAAATAACAGTATTAAGGGTTTCACTTTAACAGTCACTTTTAGCACAGTAACTCAATATGTAGAATTTAGGGGCTTAATGAATAACGGGTTGGCAAGATTGGCTATTCATTCAGTATATGTCAGACAACTTGCATCCTTAGAATGAATTAATCGTTTCACAAGGGGAGTATTTTTAATCATTAAAATTGTTAGAAAAAGTGGACAATATGAAACTTATTGAAAAATCACGAATATTTGCTAATTTATATAGATATATGGGGTGGGCCTCTAAAGTTACCTATGATTTATTTTGGTGGATTAGAATGGAGAAAATTCTAAGTAACAGAAGTGGGATCTATTATGTTTGTAATCATCACTTAGGTGACACTTTTATTTTTTGTTCATATCTCTCTAAACTAAACAGAATAACTGGCAAAAATCATGGAGTAATTGTTCCGGAATTTTATGATAGTATCCCAAAAATGTTTGGGCTGAATTATGTATTAACCGAATCCATGCCAAAGAATAGGGGATTCAATGATATTTTTTACTTTTTGGCAAAGGCCCTCAGAATGAACACTTTGCCAAGTGTCTGTGCCTATATTGATGCTATAAAAC
>JAJYDZ010000207.1 GCA_021790415.1 Thermoplasmata archaeon
CACCATCAAATCTGGTCTTTCAATGACTCTTCCCTCATCAAGAGATTGCTTAAAAATTTCCATAGCATTCATCATCCCCCTGAGACCTGCAGAAGTTAGGAGTCTGGGATATTCAACTATAGCTACTCCCATCTGTTCCAGCTCTTTATGGCTGATAAGAGGAGTTGTGCTCCTCTTTCTAATGCCAAATCCCATATTTATACAAACTTTCCCATTAACTTCTTTTGCAAATTTTGCTATATCCTCCTTTGAGAGAAGTGCATCCGCGATAAGTAAGTCTGCCCCTGCGTCTCTGTATAGGTTTGCCCTATAAATTGCCTCGTCTATTCCATATGATGCAGCAGCATCAGTCCTAGCTTTTATGAAAAAGTCCTTGTTAGTTTTTGCATCTACTGCCGCTTCTACCTTTTTTACCATTTCTTTTTCAGGAATTACTTGTTTACCCTTCATGTGTCCGCACCTCTTCGGCCATACCTGGTCTTCTAACATGACACCTGCGACCCCAGCTCTTTCGAAAGCTTTCACAGTATGATATACATTTACTGGATTACCATATCCCGTATCTCCGTCTGCCAACAGAGCCATTCTAGTTGAGTTCACTAATGCTCTTGTTCCCTGAAGATTTTCTTCTAGTCCCATAATTCCAACATCAGGCTTTCCAAGTCGTGATTCAGATAGTCCCGCGCCGGTTACTAAGGCTGCCCTAAACCCAGCTCTCTCAACAAGGTGGACACTAAAGCCGTCAAATACTCCCGGCATCACTACAATTTCTTTTGAATTCAGTAGCTTCCTAAGAAGTGCAGGCTGTTCTAATACTTTCTCAGACATTATTTAATATCAGAAAATTGTATTAAACCTTAACTCTTCAATCAGTATATCTGAAAGAAAATTACTAGTTGTTATAGGGGGGTTGGATCTTTGCCTGCTCTTTTTCCGTTAGTCATTGCTGAGAGTATTACAGCATTTAATAATGGATATTTATTGTATATCCGATGATTAAGAGACCAGTCACACCAGCTTCAAAGACAAAGGTAAAGAACATAGAGGGGTATTTTATAAGAATTGGAACGAAATTCTGGTCCCGAGCCAAGATAGACTGTCCCAAGGAATACCTAGGTGAGAGGGCTTATATTCTCATATGCATGGATGAAGAATAGCTACTTTTGTCCCAATGTCTCGGTGCCCATAAACTATAAATAAGGAAAAGATCATATTTATTTAGGGAGCCCCTATTTATGAATGAGGCAGATTTTGATTTAATTGTTGTGGGTGCTGGTGTTGCGGGATTATCTGCAGCACTTTCCGCACTAGAATATGCTAAGTCTGTGGAAAAAGAGATAAATGTCTTGATTGTCGAAAAAGGTAGTGCGAACAACTGGGGAGGAAGTTCAAGATATACGCAAGCTTATATGCGACTTAAGGATGAAAGCAACATCTCAGATTCAGTATTAGAAGACTCAAAAAAATTCTCCAACGGTATGAATGATGAACACTATATAGAAAAACTCTCGAGCGAAATCCCAATGGTTTTAGAATGGGTGAAGGCACACGGTGTAGAGATTGAACCGATACCGACTGCCTGGCTTACGTCGTCACTCCCGAGGTTCGGGCCTAAAGGTGGAGGGCTTGCTGTGATTGAGACGCTGATGTCGCACGTTAAATCACTCGGAGGTCAGATTGCTTTCGAAACCACAGTCTGGAATTTTTCATATGATGATTCTGGAAATATTAATGGAGTATTTGTAAGAGATCGTAACGGAAAGTCATTAAAAATCAAAAGCAGCATTGTTATTTTGGCTTCCGGGGGTTTTTCTGGAAATAAAGAAATGCTGTTAAGATATATCGGAGATAATGCTATTTTTCTCAAAAGTCATATGGGCTCAAACGATTTCTATCACACTGGTGAATGTTTATCTCTAGCAGTTAATGCAGGTGCTGCATCTTCAGGGCAATGGAATTCATTTCACTCTGCGATCAATGACCCAAGAAGCGATACTGTCGACCCCAGTATATACATCTATCCGTACGGAATTTTAGTGAATTTAAAAGGGGAGAGATTTGTAGACGAGGGTCGCGATACTATAGATGAGCAGTACGATATAACGACAAAGGAATTTATTTTCAAACAACCCTTAAACAAAGCTTTCTTTATCACGGACGAGAACCTCCTGAAAATCCAAGGGTATCAAAGGAGCATTGCAACAGGCATCGACCCCATCGTTACCAGTTCATTAAGTGAGTTGGCCCAAAAGATTGGGATAAATCCAGAAAAATTAAATAAGACTGTTCAGGAATTCAATGACGCTATTCAGCCGGGAGTATTTGATCCCTATAAGCTAGACGGAAAAAGGACAAGGGGATTAAAAATAGAAAAGACAAACTGGGCTATGAAGATCGAGAAACCTCCATTTATATGCTATCCGGTTGAGTGTAGAGTTACTATTACATTCGGGGGGATCAAGACCTCTCTGGAAGGTAAAGTCCTAAGCACGGATAATGTACCAATAGGTAACTTATTTGCAGCAGGAGAGATAACAGGATTTTATCACGGTAAGTATTTAGGTAGTACGTCTTTTCTTCGCGGTATGGTATTCGGAAAAAGAGCAGGAGAGACTGCAGCTAAGGAAATAATCTCACGGTTTAGTAACGGGAATTAGGATAAAGTTCGGTTAAAGCTTTAAATTGCTGTAATTTTAACAAAAATATAATACGAGTTAGGTATACATCAATTGATGCAAGTTGATACAGTAGTCAAAGGTGGGAAAGTGGTTTTCCCCGATGAAGGCGTTTCTGAAGTCGATATTGCCATTTCAAATGGAGTGATTTCTGCTATAGGAAAGGTGCTCGATATTTCTTCCAGAGATGAAACAATTAATGCAAATGGATTATTCGTATTTCCTGGCCTTATTGATTCACATACGCACATTGGGATGCACGAAAACATACCTGTCGATGCTAGAAGTGAGACAGCAGGGGCTGTTTCAGGTGGGATTACAACTGTGTTAAACTACTACCGTGCTGGGAGAAATAATATGGAAATTGAAAAGTCCTCTAAGGTTCCGGAATCGTATATCAAATTATTTCCAAATGTACTTAGCCAGTCCGATGGAAATTTCTTCACCGATTATGGATATCATCTTGCCCCAGTGACGAACCAGCACATAGAGGAGATCCCACTGCTAGTATCCGATTTTGGCGTGACGACATTCAAGTTCTACATGCATTATCTTGGAATAAGACCTGAGGATAGCTTTGATGCAAACTCTCTAACGGAGCATCTGGACTTTCTATTTTCTGACGATAACTACGATTTGGGCTTTCTCTACAAGATAATGAGGAAAGTTGCCAGTCTGTCTTCACAAAATTATAGGGTGAGGGTAAACGTTCATTGTGAAAATCCTGCTTTAACTAGGGTAAATGAAGAGATCACCAAAGAACAATCTCGCCTTAAACCAATGACACCTCTTGAGGCCTACAATTCCGGAAAACCGCCAAGCGTAGAAAGGCTTGGCATATTAGAAGCTACTGAGCTTGCCCAAGAAACAGGAGCAGCCATTAACATAGTTCATGTCAGTAGTCAGGAAGGGCTATCAGCCATAAATGATTCCAAGCGTATGTATCCGGGTCTAGATCTAACCGTGGAAACGACTCTGCATCATTTAACACTTTCGGACGATATGTTTGGAGATTCTCTGGGTAAAGTGAATCCTCCTCTTAGGCCTAGAAGCGACCTAGACGCTATGTGGAATGGATTAACTGATGGGTCCATACAGACAATCATAACGGATAGTGCTGGAAGCAGAAGAAAGCTTAAGCCCATGGACGTATGGAAGGCAAAGCCAGGATTTGGAGGTATGGAAGTACTTCTGCCAGCCATACTAACAGAAGGACACTTTAAGAGAAACGTACCGCTGGAAAGACTCATAGCGTGGGTTACCAAGAATCCTGCGAAAATTCAAGGGCTTGGTGACGGAAAGGGGAACATAAAAGTAGGGGCTGATGCTGACCTAGTAATATGCGACCTTAAAACCGAAAGGAAGGTCCCAGAGAATAATAAATATTCCGCTCAGGACTTTAATCTATTCTCTGGATTCAAGCTTAGGGGATTCCCCTCTATGACTATCTTAAGAGGGTCGATTGTCTACGATGGCAACGAAGTAATAGGAAAGCCTCATGGCAGATATCTTAAAAGACCCTACAAGTCTCATGACTGACTCAATCTTGTACAACTAGAAGGTGAATAGTATCGTTCGGGTTTAGATTATTTCCTTAAACAGAAGCTTATTCTGGAGTCATACACGGCCTATATTGGTAAAATTCGTTTCTGTGGAAGATTTTTATAGAGTGTTGGTATTATACGCAATTCACTAACTCATTGCGCATGTTTTGATACATAACACAATGTTATATGGATATAAATAGAGAGGTTGGAAGTAGAACAGAAAGATGACATGATCATCGCAATTAGCAATGAAATTGTGCTGTCTTCCGATGCAAGGTATGATCACAGGCTTCATGGTGTGCTGCTTGTTGCAAGTGGAATGAGCTGTTATGATACCGCTAAATTACTGGGTCATTCTCCAAGGTCGGTGGAATCATGGGTTTCCTCTTTCAACA
>JAJYDZ010000208.1 GCA_021790415.1 Thermoplasmata archaeon
AATTGGAAAAAGAGGGAAACGATGTTTAGGATAGAGTATTCCATTTGGTTGAATGGTAATAGGTATTCTTCAACATACCCAAACAAACCAGAAATTGACGGCAATATCTTTTCACTAAAAGGAAGAAATGATAATGGAAAAACTACACTCCTTAAAATTGTGGCAGAGGCTTTCGGCGCTTCCGAAAAGGACAACGATACCATCTCTGATCATTTGAAAAGGGATATTTCTGATATAGCAGATGAAGAAAACAAACTGAACTACAATCTGACATTGAAATATCCCGATCAATCCACTACAGTAAATATAGTGTATAATGGAAAAGACCACAAGTACAAAGTAAATGAAAAACCCATTGGCAAGACTGAATTTTTGAGACAATATGCTGTATTGTTTGAAGTCAGAGAAAATATGCTTGAGAAGTTAAGCAGGCATATGCGCGACGTGGAAAGCCGTTTTGATCAATACCTAAACTACATCAAATTATATGAAAGTAAATTGGGCGTGCTCTTCGAAAAAGTCACAAATTATGAAAAGTCCGAGGAATCCCTTAATAAGGCAAAAAACTCCATCAAAAATCTAAACGACAAGCTTTCAAATTATACAAAGCTTCAAGGTATGTATAGCAATTCTCTTCAAAGGGCCAGAAAAGAATACATCAATTACTTATACCAGAAGAAAGAATTTGAATTTCAAAGGTTTGATGAGCAATTAAAAGAGATAAAGAAAAAAATGAAGCAAACTAACAAATCTGGGAAAGCAAACTCCAGTCAAGCGGAATTACTGTTGAACAAAAGTAATGATCTTCGAGATGAGATAGTAAATAATAAATTGATCTTTCAAGGATTAAGTAACACGGAACTTAAGGATAACTTTGCTGAACTCAATAAAAACTTAATGGGACTGTCAGATCTGAACCATCTCACTTTTGAGTATTTATCATCCATTTCTGAATTTTTCCAGAAAGCAATGGATTTTGTAATAGAGCAAAGAAAAGGAGATACTTCCAGTAACAGATACAGAGAGGAACAAGAGTTCAATTTTCTCAAAAGACTTATTGAAATTGTGAAGGATTTTTCAGGGACAGATTTGGAATTACCTGGTTCAGGCAAGAAGCTCATAGACTTATTGACACCCTTACAGGGTAGGTATCATGAACTTTTGATATTACTTGGTCAGTCCGAAACCTTGGATGCGATTTATGATAAAAGCCAAAAAATCATCGCCCTAATTGGAGTAGTAACTGTCGAATTGAAGAAATATTTAGATGACAAAGGACGGGAGGAAGAACCAAAATCAGAAGATGTGAACCTTGATGAACTAAATGAAAACCGTAAAACTGTTGAACAGAAACTAAACGACTTATCGATCGAGCTAGCTAAAATGGAAGAGGAATGTAATAAAATATCTCCTGATGATAAGAGAGAGTTTCGCCTTGATCCTAGCGTTGTGGATGATTATAACAAAATAAAGAAGGACTATGAGAGCATAATTAAAGAGATGGAAGATACCCGAAAGAATTTGGATGTACAAACGCAGTATGAAATGAGATTTAGGAATATCCAGAAACCTCCAACTAAGTACACTTCACAAGACATCCGTTCTTTAAATGAAGAGGTCGTCAAGCTGAAAACCAAGTTTAACAACTATACAACCAAACTAAAAGATATCAAGCTGACAAAGTTGGAGCGTGGAGACATATCGAATCAATCAGATTTAGAATTTTTTTCTAAAATAGGCACCTATCTTGCAAATGTCGTTGAAGTTGTTTTTCATGAACATAAAATGCTTAGGGTCAAGCAGATAGACTTTCAGAAGGGCGTCTATCTGCTTGAAGATGGATCAACAATAAAAACAAACACTATAGGCAGCGGGCATTCCTCACTAAACGCGATTGTTGCTCGTATGAAGAATAATTTCGTTGGCAAGAAAAAAATTCTTTTAATAGATGAGATCACTGATATGGATCCTGGTGTAAGGGAATTCTTGATTAACGAGGTCAAAAAGCAAATACAATCGGGTGAATCTGTACTTGCTTTGTTAACAGAGTGGGATTTTAAAAGTTCTGAGAACGAACTAGTTCCGATCACATAGGAATAAGATGGTATATATGACAGATAGCACCAAGGAGGAAACATATAAGGAAGCTAGAGAATTTGCTGAAAACAATGCATTATTGAAAAGGATTAAAGGAACAAGTTTAAAAATACTTAAAATGAATAAAAATAAAAGGAAAGATTTCTTTGAAAGGATGTCACTAAGTAAGGCGAGCGTGTCACTACCGACTGACAAGGAGATTTTCCTAATTAAAGAGAACATCCTAGCTTACACCGATAAGAACGAAACAAAAATTACCCTTACATTTAAGGGAATCGTGATACTAGAATACGGCTTAGCCATACTAGACATTTCTACACTTCGCTTACTTGACGATTTAAATTCAATTTATTTCACCAAAGTTTTCGAGGACGCCAGTGTTCCATTAAGCAGTGAAGAAAAGGCAATTATAATTACATTTTTGGGGTTAATGGCGTTTTCTCCAGAATCTTCATTGAAACTGAGTTCTTATAAGGATTCCCATTCAAACATTGAAGATTTTAAGACCTGTGTTGAAAAGAGCATAGAATTTCTGAAATTCATGGGTCCAGATTACGTTGACAGTACATTGGACAGAATCTGGGCATCTAACGTTCGAGGCGAGGATCCTGTAAACGCCAAAATGGCACGATTAAATGATATATCTCCAAGGACTAATGGAATATATTACAAAGGCCAGAAGAGGGAGGGGCATTATTTGAACCTAATGAAAAATCGGGAAATAGATTCTGCAGACCTGGAGTTTTTGTTGAAGAAATTGTTTGATAAAGGTATACTTTCGTCTGAGCAACGAGAGAAGTTTATAGAGTTGTTAAAACAAATATTCTCAGAGAGACACAATTTTATCACAAACACTTCAGAATTTGACCTTTTAACAAATTTTTATACAATGAGTAATATTATTAGAACCTTCAGTTAATAACATAATTATTTACCCTTTATATGAAAGGTTTATGGGAGTTATCGTCTTAAGTTTGTTTAGTAATTCCCTTGACAGCCGTTAGAAAATCAGAGAAACTTGAGTTTAAATCTGTCCGCTCTCCTTTGCGCTATCCAGGAGGTAAAAGCCGCGCAGTATCTGAAATTTTAAAAATGTTCCCTAAATTTGAGGAATATAGGGAACCAATGGTTGGTGGAGGCTCGGTATTCCTTTCTGCCAAATATGCGTTTCCTAATAAACGATATTGGATTAATGACATCAATCATGACTTGTACACTTTCTGGCAGGTTTGCAAGGAAACACCAGAACTATTGACGAAAGAGGTGGAAAGGATAAAAAATTCTAAAAAAGATGGAAAGGAGATATTCTACGAGTGGAGATACCCCAAAATACCTCTTACAGACTTTGAACTTGCATTAAGATACTACGTCTTGAACAGGATTTCATTTTCTGGTTTAGTGGATGCGGGAGGATTTTCAAAGGAGTCATTCGAAAGAAGGTTTACAGCATCTTCAATCGAGAAAATTATCTACGCAGGCAAGGAACTTAAAGATGTTATAATTTCTAATCTTAGTTTTGAGACATTACTGAAGGCGGAAGGAAAGAATGTTTTCATTTACTTGGATCCACCCTATTACGGAAACCAAGACTCTAAGCTATACGGACTCAAAGGTTATTTGCATACCACGTTTAACCATAAAAAACTCGCAGAGGAGCTTGAGGACTGCAAGTTTAAATGGTTGCTTACTTATGACGATAACGAGGTGATTAGAAAGTACTATTCATTCGCGAATGTTATTGAAAAAGAATTATCTTATGGAATGAATAATGTATCTTCTAAGAGAGCGGTGAAGGGAAAGGAGCTGTTTATTAGTAATTTTACTCCTCCGAGACAAGAAAAACTGAAGATCAAGATCGACAGTTAATTTCTGATTTCTCTTACTTTACTGAGTATGCATTCAGTATTTTCAAGGGTTTTCTGGACACTACGCAATTTTACAGCAGATCTAATACACCTATTCAAGGCTTTTACCCTCACTATGGATAGTTCGACCACTTTACAGCAGATTCCCTCATTCACTATCTCGAAGCTTTCCATCCATACGGGAGTTGAGGCCTTTCTATTGAGCTTGATTTTTCTGGTATGCCCTGTTTTCTTTTAGTACCCGGTATACTATCTTAAGAAGTTTGCTTGCAGCTTTCCACAATAAGTTGAGACCTTTGAATATCGCATCATACTTTTCAACAGGTCCATCTGACGACCCGGTACGATTATAATGGTCTAAGATACCATTGAGTTCGGTTATCAGAATTTTTTTAAATAGATCCACAGGCACCGGAACCTTTACAGAATTAAAATTCCAGAGCCTTTACCTCCAGTCTTCCCATATATGGAAGGCACTCCTTCCTCAAAGAGTCCCACTCGCCTGGTTTCTCCAGATTCAGATCAAATCTATCTGCGCCCTTGACGATTTTTGATAGGGACGAAAAATCCGGAATCTCTTGAAATACCTCAGGCAGGAATGCCATGCAGGAGTCAA
>JAJYDZ010000209.1 GCA_021790415.1 Thermoplasmata archaeon
CTGGCTCGAATGTGCCATCTGAAGGCGAAATACTGGATAGATCAAACAGTGAGCCGTTGAACCTTGCAGCAACGATCTCGCCGTCCTTGCGGCCTAGTGCGTCCGCAAAACGTTGCCCTTTCTTGATTGGAATTTGAGTAGACGATTCGTGCATAACGGTGCAATATCCTTCATTATATATATTTAATTGAAACCATGGCTGGAGTGTTTATTATGAGATCACCGTTTGGGAGGTGATGAGTCAACAAAAACAAAAGCGGAAAGTTAATTTTCCCTATGCAGGTTTCTTAAGAATTCCATCACACTTAATATTTGTAAATACCAATTATGTAAAAAAGTGAGAGTTAGAGTTTAAAATATTATTCTAGCAATTAGAAGCTGGCAATCTTGTTGAATATTCCTCTGAATTCTTCTGCCAGTTCTTTCTCCCACACATCTTTGTTGAAGTCCAAACGCAGCATGCAGAACCAAAGCAGAAGCCCGTCTTTCTTGAAATTATAAGGTTGACTAAGTTGGTTCTTCTTGCCGGGGAATACCAGTATAGTTCCATTGGGCTTATAAAGTTCTGAATATGTAAACGCTTGGTATAAATCGTGCGAAGTTATACTGTAAACATCTTCATCAGAATTTTCTGAACTTTCTTCAATTGTAAGATCCTGCATTATCTTATACTTCGTATCAAGTATGAAAGTTTTTTTATGATTTTCCCTTTGAACTTCTATCCACAAATCAGGTATTGTGAGTCTTAAAGCACCAGACTTGTTGAAGATAAAGTTCTTATTCTTGTACTGAGGTTCTATTTTCACCGTACAATCTGGGAAAATAATCAACTTGTTTTTCTTAATGAATTTGACGAAAAACTCCTGAAATAATATGTTCATATCAAAAAGCATCATCATTGCCTGTTTACCATTTCCAGGTTCAGGTCTCATATGTCTTATTATCAGGTCCGCATAATTGTACGGGATCTGGAACCTGTCATTAAGACGGTTAAAGCTGACAGGCACAGGTATTGTGTGACTCTCAATAGCCTCAGATTGAAAAATTAGCTCAATGGACTCCAGCAAATCAAGATTCCTCAAATCCTGTGTGAATCTTGAGAAAAGGCTAGTGGCATAGGCAAAGTATCTGTTCAATTCGTTATCTGAGGAAAAACGGAAGTCTGTAATTTCAAATAATGACTTGTCCAAGCGGTTCAACTGCTTCGATAAATTCAGTTTTCCCCTAAGGTATCTGCTTATTTCGTCTCTCCTTACGTATCTTCTATACATCCCTTGGGTCATTTCCTTTTCAAGCGTAATGGAATAGAAGAATATGAGCAACTCAAACAAATCATTTCTCTCACTCTTCGGAGATATAAGGGTCTCCGGTTCAAAAAAGGAAGGGGTCAAGTATGTGTAAAGAAGTATCCTTAGTAGATTCTTCAGAGTACTTTCCTGGATCTGATCATCCTTTGCCCATACCTTCGGGAGAATAGATACGGTAAAGTGTTCTGTCCGAACAGTGCCAACATAGTGTTTAAAATAGGCAACAGAATTTTGAACCTTGAGGAACCTAGACCATTTCCCATCTTTCACGTATAGGCTGGTAAGATCTTTCAACAGCCTGTCGTTTGTGATACGGTCATATTCGGAAACCTGTAAAGTTTCCTTAGGATTGGGCATTTGTGTTTCCTACCAAGCTTTGGATCTCTGTTTTGAAACTTTCAATATTATTTAGAATTTCATCTTCGCGGACATAGTATGAGTTTTCGCCGCTTCCCTTTTTTGAGAAGAACTTTTTGCTTAGAACTTTTTCGTAAAGGATTTCGTCTCTGCCATAGTATATCTCTTTAAGAAGCGGGATTATGTTATAGACGAATATCTGGCGAAGAGTCTCGTATTGATCCTCTTTTGAATCTTTTAACTCAATAAAGAAAGCATGACCGATCTGGAAATCTTCACCTTTTGTCTCAAGTATATTCTGATTAAGTGACTCAAAAAATTTTACTACTGAGGAGGAAAATTCTTGGCTATTCAATCTAGGATTAGTATTGATCCATTCCTCTATTAAACGTTTGGTGGGTTTAACTCTGAAAAATACAAATCTCCTTCTTAAAGCAACATCCAGTAAAGCGATGCTCCTGTCAGAATCATTCATGGTTCCTATTATAAAGACGTTTTCTGGAACTGAAAATTCTTCCTCAAAATTTGGTATTTTAAGCCTCATACCTTTAGATGGGGGCCGAAATCTCTTATCCTTTTCTATGAGGGTTATCAGTTCTCCAAATATCCTTGAAATGTCTCCTCTGTTGATTTCATCTATGATGATTACATAAGGTGACTTTAAATCGTCCCTCGCGCGGTCACAAATGTTCTTGAATATACCAGGCTCAGACTTATATTCTATCTGGCCTCTAACTACCTTTGCTCTGATTCCTCCGATAAAGTCCTCATATCCATATGACTGATGGAAAGTAACTTTTACTAACTTATCCTTATCAACCTCTGATGGTGACATCTTATCAACGGTCTGATCATCTCCTTCAATCAATCTTTCTATATCACCTGTAGTCTTAATATTCCCATTAATAATCCGCGCTGCAATAATCTGCGCCAGATAGGTTTTACCAGTACCGACCGGGCCGTGAAGTATGATATTTTTTGGCACATCAGGTATGCTCTGTCCGGACTCGTCCACGTGATTTGAATTCTGAGAAGCAGCACCTTCCTCAAAGTGAGGCATATTCTTGCCTGTCTTGGAATGAAATTCCTTATTAATAATGGCAACAAGATCCGGGGGCGCTGAAGTCAAATATGCTCCCTGCCGCAGGTTCATGTTTTTATCGTAAAATACCTCATCATTTTCGCTCCGAACTTTGTCGAGGTCTTCCTTGTATTTTGTAGAGAGATCATACCATCTAACTGAAGTGGAAAGGCGGGTGAAATCCTTCAGTTTTACATAGATCCCCTTAGTAATCCCGGATGGAGGCGGCGTTTTGTCAGTTTGGGAATCAAACCGCTGAAAAGTCTGGTCAACTCTTGAAACGCCTGCAATACTCTTATCATCGTCCATCACTAGGTGAATGATGAGATCATTCTCTTTCACTTTCCTCATATTAGCATATATATCCTTGCCGGTTCTGTCTGTTTCAGGGCTCCACAGAGCCTCTCCTAATTCCGAGTTGAATAATCCCTGTATCTTGGGTCTTCCATAGTTAGTTTTTTCTACCCACCAACTATGTAAGTTTGCCTTATCTGAAGCGGCTTTTTTCCTTAGAATCTCACTCCATAACCAATCCATTTCCCACAATGTTAACCCATTATCCTTTGCTATCCGGCTTACAAATTCACTGAAGCGTTTATAATCGTTTTCTGGATCACGAAACTTTTCCTTATCATCACTTAAAATATCATTTACAGCATCTCGAGTTCTGATGTTCCAAGTAGCATATTTGTCCGGATATGATACAAGTAAGATTGCACTGGAAATACCTATACTGGCACCTTTTACCCGATAATTGCCAAGTAACACATCTTGCAGTCTTTCCTGTATTGGCAGTGATTCATCAAGGAGTCTTCTTATAGCTTTCTTTAACTTATCGAATTGCGGTTCCAGGAGTGTATTATTACGGTCGATTCCTCCCCAGTGTTTATTGTAATCTTTATTCGTAAATTTTTTAAATATGTCCCAGTCGAATTTACCAGATCTGAAATATTCTCCATATTCTTTAATTACATCATCTTCATCTTCCTTTAAACTAGTATCCTTGGAAAAATCATCATAAACCGCTTTAGCTAAACTGGTAATATCTTTCATATTAGTATTAGGATTAGATATTACTTAATTATTTCCCCGTTATAGCTCTACACTAGAAGGCGATAGTGTAATACATCTGCTGTAAAATTGAAAACTTCCTGCGCATTTCAGATTTGAAGAGGCGAAAATATGCAATACCGATTGGACCTAATAACAGAAATAATAAGCAGTCCTCTTCACGATAACAAGGATGGGAAAAAGAAACTATTAGACTGGTTTCTTAACTGCGTTATGGAAGAGGACGCAAGAATGCAGGTATCATCTCTTCTCATATGAGAGATCAGTAGAGGATATGGGAATCAACAATGACGGTCATAATTGAGGAATAGATAACAGGAAGAAAGTATATGAAAATGGAGGCGTATTAAGCTTGCACTTAGTCTTTTCGAAATTACAAAAACTTGCGAACATGGCTTCTAGGTCATTCTATTAATTGATCACTCTCTGACTCCTTTACTTTAAGAGTAAATTAGGGACTGATCTGGTCCACATCCTCTCCTTAAATGCCTTTTCAGGACAGCCCAATTTCACTTTCTTCCCGTTCAGGTTATATTAAAATTAGTTTACCTGCACTGCTTGGTTTGCTTCTTTCCTCAAATGCAGGATCATCAGTACTGCCCATAGCCCTATCGCAGCGGTTCCAAATGTTTCAAGCTCGGCGCTAGAAGGCCATGGAAGGCCAAAACCCATAGAAGATGCAAGGAGAGCAAGGACAAGGACATAGGCAGCCCACTTCTTGTCATCGATAAA
>JAJYDZ010000210.1 GCA_021790415.1 Thermoplasmata archaeon
ACAAGATCCTCTATTCCTCCCTTGGTTTCGTCACATATACATGATTCAGTTGTAGCTAAATAATTTGTTAAATATAAGTATCTGAGTTTGTTAGTTGGATGATCGTCTACGTCTGCAAAGTATCTCTTATTTAACTGGTAGAGGACGAAAGCTTCAATATAGTGACAGCCTGCCATATAAACGCCAAAAATATCAGAAGTCAACTCAGACAGCCACGATTCACTAACTCGTTCATAGAATCTAGCACGATTGAGCAGTCTTACGTTGACCCGATCAAGATTGCTAGGCCTCAGCGCATTTTCTGTAATTCTACCTACTTCGAGGGTTATGGCTTCATTAAACTTATTGAAATCAGTTTTGCTCAAAATGTTATGCCCAATCTCGTGGAGAACCAACGGGAAGTAAGTTCTTTCATTTAAAATGCCAATTGGCACGCCTATAAAAAACACATCTGAAAAGACTCTAAAATCAGGGGATTCCAGTAAGATAGTAGGATAAAAAACCAGAAAAATTCCATATTCATAGAAAATCTCCTTGAGCCCCGAATATAGGTTATCCTTATCTTTGCAGTTTAATACGATATCATCAAGAAGTAAGGAAACATCACTTTCAATTTCAGAAATGTCATATTTCTTGGTCTCAGTTGATGTTTTTACTTTCTCAAACAAGACTACTTTTTCATTAATGACTTCCAGGTATTTTTCTAAAATGAGCTGGTTGACATGATTATCATTACGTGAATATACTCTCAACAAATCGGACTTTAAGAGTTTTAATCTTCTTTTCGAGCCCTCAACGAAGGTTTTTTTCAACTCATTCGGTTTCATGGTGGATTTCACCTATACTGGAAGGTATGAGGGCTTAGAATCATAGTCCGCAAAATCCACCATTTTGTCAGCATAGTAAATAGTTATTGGAAGTTTGATAGCGGATGAGGGAGAACCCCAATTCAATTCACTCAGAAAATAAATGTCCTGCACGGCTTTTGAAATATCCTGAGTTCCGACGATATTCACTAACTCAATCAACAAAGGTTTCGCTGTCGGTTTTCTTAAAATTGGGTAGCCTGTTGTAGTTACAAATGCGCGGTTTTCATCCAAAATGTAATATGAACCAATTGGGGGATTTTCAACCTCATTACCATTTTGAGAGAATATTCTAAAATTTGAAGTCTTCTTAACATTTACGGATACACAATGAAAATCATCCTCCAACTTTGCTTCTAATTTGAGTTTGGTTATTGCGGATTCAAGACCCTCTCTTTCTGTTTTTGTTAGAAAACCATCTCTATGGATTGTTATGCCTTCTATTTTAGATTCCTCGTGTGAACTAGACAATTTCTGCTGAACAGATTCAATTATCAATTTCTTGAAATCTTCCTTGGGAATCCCTTCACTCGCATAATAACTTGGATTCCTTACGTGAATCTTTTCACCATATTCATCGAATACATATGCAGTTGCCCATGCTCTTTTCTTCTTTTCTCCTCCGCTGTCTATGCCTATTATCAAATCAGAAGTGAGTCTGGTTGATAGAATCCAGGGAATACCTCCACCCTTAGTAATAATTCCAGATACGACGTTTTGAACCATTCCTTTATACTTACCTTCATTCGGATTCAAAAAACTAAGTGTATCCTCTCTAATTGCCTGAGAGGGGAGAAAATCCTTATTCAATATCTCTTTGACTTCTTTATAATCAAAAAAACCATCATTGACTATAGGTATTATTCCCGTAATGACCTCATCATCCAACCCTTCTACAAATTTTTTTAAATCTCTAATATTTTCAAATTGTGAAGCTATATTAACATTGGAATCTGAAAATGGGAGACTATATTCTTGGAGGGCATTTATCAAATCTTGTTTGAATCGTCCAACCTTTCCATTTCGGAATGATCGTCTATGTAGAATAATCAAATCATTTAGGTCCGATTGCCGATAGTATCCAAAATTTTTCAGGGCATTTAATTTCTGGAATTTTAAATTACGTACTTCAAGGTTATTCTTGCTTTTAAGGACGTTCCCATTTCCAAAACGTAAATTTGGAGCCTCGAGAGTCCCATTTGCTTCTTCTGGATTCAAGTTAAATTTAAGCCTCAATGGATTCTTGTATTTACCGAAAACGATATCATCAAAATAACTAAGATACCTTTCCACCCTGTCAAATTTCTCTCTTGGAGATATGTAAATTTTCTCTGAAAAACTAATTAATTCATTTTCCTCCTTGATATCATTTAAGTCTGGAGTATATTTTAGACAACTCAGAGGAACATAATCAAGTTGGTTTTGCCCTTTGAAATTCTTAATCTCGGCGACTGGTTCATTCGCGTCAAAAGCCGAGTTTGTAAGGCTGTTGTAATTTTGATATTTGTCTCTAACTGAGATTTTGAGTTCCTCATCTCTGAATGAAGTTATCAAAGGTGAATCTATATTGTATCCTTTCTTGATCCCAACAAAGTATCGTGTTCTTCTTTTGCCTTTTTCATCAGTTAACAGAACATTGCTCCCTTCGTATTTTGATTCAAATTCTTCGTGGCTAAGACTCTTGAAGGCGTCCAGTAAAGATCTGGTTTCTACAAGTGTTGATGAACTATCTATCACCAAAGCAATAGAATGATCCTTTTGGTATTCTGAGTAAATGTTAAAACAGGGAAAAACTTGAACGCCAGATTCATAGTCTTCAACAATAGGAGTATGTTCGCAGTATGTCCTACTACTTCTAAAACGGAGCCAGACACCACTGCCGTCGCTCTTTTTAAAGTGTTGCTCTATAGAGCGATACAATAGATTCTCTGCAGTAACTCTATCAACATCGTTTTTGAACAACAATCTGTGATTAGTCTTGATCAACTTGAGTTTGACATTATCTTTATCATCTTCTATTTCAGGAGGTAAAATCTCATCTGTAGCCACCGCCAAACAATGAATGCCTTCATGAAAATAAGCCGTAGAGGGTTTGTGATATTTGGTACTGAACCAGTAACCTATCCTCTCCGCTCTATCTTCATCTAAATCACCTATGATTTCGAATAGGGAGACTCCTATTCCAGCTTTATCCATAACTTGAGATCTAAAGATATTTGTGAACACTCTTTTCAAAGTGATACCTCCTGAAGGCAAATGCTCTTAGTTTTGCATTTGTAGCAGATTTCTGGGGAATGATTACCTTGGAGTAGTCCCTCAATTTCATCAAACCTTTCAATAACCTCCATTCTGAGTTCCGAACTTATGGGAAATATATCCTTAAAAGGAGTTGCTTTTAGATTTCTGTTCCCATCATTGATTTCGAATGGAAAAATAACAACCCCCCAGTCTATTTTTCTTTTGATTTCGGCCTCCAATAACATAGCATAAACTGTAATCTGGACTTTAGAATCATGATTATCTTTCCACATCTTTCCTGTCTTTAGATCTCCGATTCCCAGAGATTCCTTATATCTAAAAATCACGTCTATTTTACCTGTACCAATGGATAAAGAATTGCCATTTACGTACCTCTCTAAATCTAGAATTCGGACTTCATTATACAAATTTGGGTCTGTAAACCTCTCAATTTCATAATCAATGAGGTCCCTCATAGTTTCTTTTATTTTTTCAAGTTTCAATTCGTATTCGATATCATTCGGCGAAAGATCATGTAAAGCCTGCAATTTATCTCCGTTCCAAATCAGGGAGGTCAACACATTTTCTTCTTTTAGCTTATTTAGGGATCGTTGTAATTCATCAGTATTATCCGAATACCGTAACATCGCTTCATATATTTTTTCCACGATTGCATGGATGGCTGACCCAAAAATCATAGCCTCCGATTGTCCATAATCAATCCCTTTGTTTAATTGATATATTTTTCTATTAGTACTACAATAAGTGCTCACAAGATTAGAGATGCTTACACCATTGAGTTTAGTGTAATTTTTCTTTAGTTCCCAACCTCTTAATTCCGAAGGCAGATAAATGGATGAAAGGTCTTTTAGTGATTCTATTTCAAACTTGGAAAACAAATACATTTTCTATACCCACATGCGTACGGAGGTTTATGCCTCACCCTTTGAAACTACAGTTGATATGGACAAAACTAATATAAAATTATTTAGTAAAAAAACAAATAACTAATTGAATGATAATAATTTTTGACTCGACTACATTTTTGGTTCAATACTGCAGACGCATGAACTAATGTGGTGATGTGGAAAACCGGATTCGAACCGATGTATCCCTACGGGAATGTACCTAGGATCCAGTTCCTGGATTGATGAAAATCATCGCCTGGCAAGCAAACGAGATAAAGATTAGCCCTGCTGTAAACGGTGCCCATAATATTTCAGAGTTTTCTCCCCTTCGGCCCATGGGTTAATTCCATCAACACTCTAAGTTGGTTAGAATTTGAAAACCTTCACAGGCTATCTTTCAGTTGAACGGTTTTCATCGGATAAGAAGACAAGCTGGCATTTGTAATGGAATGAAACACCTATTTACGTTGCTGGCATATTAATCCAAACCCCTTGCAGTGTTTAAGAAATGGTGATAGAGGAATGATCA
>JAJYDZ010000211.1 GCA_021790415.1 Thermoplasmata archaeon
GAGGTCAGAGGTAATGGAAAAGGCGGTAGAAACACTGAACTGTCAATGAGGATAATGATGGAAATGAATGAGAACGAAATATTTTCTGTAATGTCGGTGGCAACGGATGGTGACGATGGGAATAGCGGGTTGATGGGAATGGTTGCAGATAACCGTCTAAAAAGAAAAACATCGCATGAGGATTTCAAATATTTTCTTGATAGTAGCGATTCTGCGGGTTTTGCTAGAAAATATTCTGTTCAAGTTGAATCAGGATTTACCGGAACAAATGTTTCTGATATTATAATTGGATATTATGGTGGGATAAATGAAAGTATTACTGGGTAAAGGCAAAGGCGCTTACATTGATGAAGATAAAAATCTGATCTATATGGGAAAGGACACAATTCAAATTCCCTTTAACATTTCAGTTAGGAGTGGAGATATAATAAAGATCAAGGGGAATGAATATCTTATTTCAGATGGAATTCCATACGATTTTAATTCTGTTGGTCTCAGAGGCGCACAAATTATTAATTCCAAAGATTCTGCAGCAATTGTTTCAGCATCAGGGATATCCAGCGGTTCAATAGTCCTTGAATCCGGTATTGGTTCAGGAGCTTTAACCGTTCAGATAGGCCGAGTCATCGGAGAAAAAGGACTGATAGTCGGTATAGATAGGGACAAAAATACAGAGGCAATAGTGAGAAGGAATATGCAATTATTCAACACGAGGACAGAATTGGAGTTCCACAATACCGATATTAATGAATATGATTTTACAACAGAGAAAAGGAAATTTGACGCAATTTTTCTGGATATTCCAGATCCATGGCTATGCATGAAAAACGTGATCGGTTCTCTAAAAATGGGATCAAGAATCATTACCTACCTGCCAAACTTCGATCAGGTTGAAAACACCGTATTGGAAATGGAACGAAATAATTTGTATGTTATTGAAACATTTGAACTCATTAAGAGAAATCTTCTTGTGAGAAAGGATGCAACTAGACCGGACAGCGAGGGCATAATGCATACGGCTTTCATAACAATAGCTGTAAAGAAAACTATGCAACATATTATTGTTTGAAATTTCATTTGGGGATTGGAATAGCTACATCTATTAATTAACAAATCGAAGATTTCAGAATTCAAGATGCAAAAATCAAGAACAAACTCATACTTATAATGGGGAAGATAAATTTGCTGTTTGCAAAGAGGCAATGAATTTAAAGTTAACCTATTAAAAGGACATAAGTTTATTTACATAATTTACATAATAGAATGCCACTAGGAGGGCGAAAACTTACCCGCAAGGAAAATATAGTGTTTTCCTGCCTAGCGGTTTCTTTTAAGCAACATCATTTTATGACTTTTAATCCATGTGTTCTTCCTAAATTACGGTCGAATTTTTTTTCAATTTGACTAAATACCTTGTTATCACCATTTTCATAATTTCGTTTTAGTGCATAAGAGACAAAATCTGCCATTTGAATTCCTACCGCTGTTTCGGAAGGAGTAAAAAATATTGTATCAATTATTCGAATTAATCTTACGAAGCCTGTACCCATTTGTCTAAAATATTCGTAGGTGCTTCTAACAGAATTATCAAAACCGTTTGTGCTAGCGTCAGATAAGATAATTCCAAGTGTTCTATGACGCTGTAAATAGATATGAAATCTATTTATAATTTCCTCTAAAGTCTTGTTCACGATTGTATTTGGGGGGCCAAATCCGCGTTTTTCATATTCAGTTTTATCAATGACCACTCCAAACAAGGTGATGTGCGATTCTGAAATAAAAGTAGTCAAATCACCTGCAAGTTGTTTATAGTCAATTTCATTAAATGGTGACCTTCCAGTCATTAATTCTTTGCTATGAATTTCAGGAAGTTTTAACGGATCGAAGTATCTTCCAATTATTGATTTAAATTGTTTATTTATTAACTCCCAATCCTTATAACTCATACAAACACCACTAAGAACATAAAATTTGGTGTTTTGTCCCTTGTAAGAACCAGGGTCCCCTGAAGCATCAATATAAAATAGTTGCACCGAACAGTAGGTTATCTTCAAATATCAACACTTCGTTGATTTGTAAATAATTCTATGAATTTTCATTGAATGCATTGTCTTTGCAAGATATTATTTGCTCCTTAACTATGAGTGAAATCTAGATGGTATTATTGTTAAGATAATACCTCATAATCTGCTTTAATTTCCAACTCAAAACACTCAGCTGTTAATTTTATTTAGAGGGTTTGGTAGAGGCGAAATTAGTTTATGTTTTTAGATCCCGGCTTCCGGATTCGAACCAGAGACCTGCGGATTACGGCGGTTTCACCCCGTGTTCCCTCTACAGTCCGCCGCTCTACCAACTGAGCTAAGCCGGGTAAAGGCAAATAGTCTCCCACATTAAAAATCTTTTTCAATTTTCGATCACAACTATTACATAAAATGGCAGATTAATGATTAATGAGTTATGGGATTGATATTAACAAAGTTGAAATGAATGGATTTCCACTCATAAGACATCATGGACTAATAGCTAACAACACAACAGCTGCTCTTATCGCAGCAAACGGAAAGATATCATGGGCATGCTTGCCTATATTTTCTTCTGCTCCGATATTTGACTGCATTCTTGATAGCAAGAAAGGTACCTTTTTTCAGATATGTCCTGCGGATATTAATGGAGTTACAGTAAAACAGGAATATATTGAAAAGACTCCTGTTCTCAAAACATCTTTTTTCAGAAATGATCAAAAAATACTTGAAATAACTGACTTTCTGCCTGAAACAAAATATGAAAACATTAAGTTTCCAGAAATTCACAGAATTGTGAGATCATTCACAGTTCCTGTAGAGGTTTCTTTAAAAGTCACCATGAGAGCAGATTATGAGAATTTAGGAAAAATAACACAAAAGAGTGTTAAAGGATTTACAATTTCCTCAGAAAAGAGAGCAATCACCTTCATCGGAACGGTTCCAATAAATCTGAACGAAACAGGACTGGATCAAGCTTTTACAATCAGAGAAAATTCAACTGAAATTTTTGTTGTTGCCTATGGACTTAAGGATGGTCTTAATATAGAAGACTTTAAGACTATGGACTTTCTCAATAAAACAACGGAATTCTGGTCAAAATGGCATGATGAAACCACTTATAATGGACCTTATAAAGATGAAATTATGAGATCAGCCATTACTCTTAGAGGACTCTTCTATGAGCCTACCGGTTTAATGGTAGCAGCTCCAACTACAAGTTTGCCGGAGTGTATCGGTGGGGAAAGAAACTGGGATTACCGTTATTCATGGATAAGAGATACTGCCTATGTTATAGAAGCACAATCATTTCTTGGGTATCACAACTATGCAACAAAATTTCTTTATGATATAATGGAAATCATAGAAAACGAAGGTAAAATCAGGACAATTTACCCGATTAATTTACAGGATGATATAACCGAAAAAACTCTGGATTATGAAGGATATATGGGCTCTAAACCGGTAAGAATTGGGAATCTTGCCTCAGATCAGTTGCAGCTGGATCAATATGGTTCAATAATAAATGCAATTTATCACCTTTGCAATTCAGGCGGATTAATAAACATAAACCTGAGAAACTTTATCATTGAAACTACCGATAAAATTATAGAGAAATGGGCAGAACCAGATTCAAGTATTTGGGAATTCAGAACCGAGAAGAGACACTATGTTTATTCAAAGATAATGTGCTGGATGGGAATTGACAGGGCCATTAAAATCGGAAAAATGCAAAATTTTACTTTTCCCTATGAGGTGTGGGAAGCCCAGAGGGATAAGATTAAAGAGGATGTATTGAAGAATGGATTTGATCAAGAACTCAACTCATTTGTCCAATATTATGGGTCAAAAGATGTTGACGCCTCACTTCTCAGGATACCCATACTTTCTTTCCTTCCCGGATCAGATGACCGAATTAAGGGAACAATAGCAATGGTGGAGAAAAGGCTCATGCATGACAAATATCTGTTTTCCAGATATCTTAATGATGATGGTCTATCATGCAAAGATAATCCGTTCCTTTTGCTTTCCTTCTGGTATGCTGAAGCTCTCATCGAGATGGGCAGGAAAGACGAGGCAAAGAAGGTCTATGAAACTATACTTGGGTTGTCGAACGATTTAAAACTTTTCTCTGAGGAGATAGACCTAAGTAATTTTGACATGATAGGAAACTATCCGCAGGCAATAACTCATATAGGAGTCATAAGAGTGGGGGTCAAGCTGGGAAATCTGGAAAAAACAAAATGATTTTCATACCTTTTTGAAGCTCTCGAAACTTAATTTATCTTCGCATAGTAAGTATCAAACTTGAACGGAACAAATATTATTTATTCACATTAAAGTTGATGGATTATGTCTACCTTAAGGAAAAGTGAATTTCTTGCATTTATAGGTCACATAAACATTGATATTGTTTTGAGAGTCAGCGCAATCGGCAATCTTGTCTCCACACCAGTATCAAAAGCAGTAGAAACATTTGGTGG
>JAJYDZ010000212.1:0-4085 GCA_021790415.1 Thermoplasmata archaeon
GGAGAGAAAAAGGTAAAATTCTTCCTGGCTCCTAGGATGGAATAATCTTAGAACGGGCGCGAGGGGATTTGAACCCCTGATCTACAGCTTAGGAGGCTGTTGCCATATCCATGCTTGGCCACGCGCCCTTGGTTCCCAAAATGCATAATGGTATATTTCATTATCTGAAAGCCAAGGAAGTAAAATTATATTATAATTTTTATATTTCATACAATTTTAACTTGGAAAATTTTAGAGAATTGTTCCTATTCTAAGCAAAGGATCTTCCTGTGATCATCACCTTCTAAGGTATCTTGAAATAATTGTTCAGTTTCTAACATCCTTGAGATATATTTTTGGCGATTGCAGGAGTGGGCCCTTCACCCCCATCCGTTTGTTGATTTTCATGTCTGTCAACAGTACACTATTTGATAGTATGCATTGAGTGATATAAGCAAGTATACGTATCTCACACATTGTGTAATAATCCTCAAGACATAAAATTTCAACCTGAAGGAGGTTATTAAAGACGCAGAATGTCTTTTCCGTGTCTTACCGGAAACTTGTACGGATTGAATATGTGCACATTTTACTTGTCATCAGTCTCTGAGTATAACGTTATGATCATATTCCGAAACAAAAAGAATCCTTAACTGGAGAAGGAATAATCCCGGATCCTGAAATCCATCATCAATGTGTCATATCCGAAGATCTCGTTCTTCTTTATGGTGATTCATGGATATACCCTTCTACTTGATCTGATCCATCGCTAACATTTTCAACATGAATGGGGGGATTTCGACTTTATCTGATGAATCGTTTATTGTTTTGGGGATTCTTTATTCTCAACTCATCTGATCGATTTCAACGGAAGAGGAAAGTTGATTACGCCAAATTCTTCCTTTACCTTTTGCTTTTCCTTCAACAGTGTATAACCTGCGTTTATCGCTCTCTTATTCGTACCGAAAGAATATTCCACCATTGCCTTTCTCTCGTTCTTGGAGCCATTCTACACCTTCTACCTCATGTGGTTGTCCAGTAATCTCTTTGCGTTACCACCTCATTATGTACTTGTATTTTTTCTTATCGCACTGAGCATGGAAAAGTGCACCTAGTACAGATCTTATGAAAAATTTATTGTATGGATTCGCGTTCAGAATAATCAATCTATGCGATCTCTTAAGAGCATTGCACGCAGTGCACACTTAAACATCCTTCTCACTGTTATAAACAATCTTGGATTCTTGAAAATCAGCAGCAGAAGAACGAGATTGCTTTTTGGTCATTTTGAATTTCTCTTCCGGAATATATGATTCTATTCCACAACTTTATAAGTTCTTTAAGTTCTCCATATAAAAATAACACTTGTCAGTGGGTGATTCCCTCGGGGGAATGAGGTTGGGACAATAGATGAGGAATCATTCTAATCATCAAGAAAAACAACAGTCAAAATATAGGCGACTCATTTATTAATCAAACAAGCAATTATCGTTTTCGGTTAGATGGTTTCTTGAGCATAATGGATACTGCAATGATCATGTTGGTGAATGGTCGCATAACAGGGCACATAGTTGGATGAAGTGGATCTGAGGACACTGTAAGGAACGAAGTTTTTTTCTTAAAAAAGTGTTGAGTTAAGAATGCATCAGTCGGACAGAAAATTAAATATTGGAAACACGATTGCTAAGAGTGTGAGAGTACTACGTTTATACGATTTACAAAAAATACTTCCTCATATTCAAAGTTCACTGTCGGAAAAAATACGTGAAATATTGTACTTCAACTCGGAGAAATGGATAATTGCAGAGGTGAATGGTTTTTGAACATAGCACTTGTTTCCACCCGCTTTCTGAGATCAGATATGAGAGGGTCAGAAGAAACAACAAGATTGCTTTTTCAGAACATCTCACCAAAGCATAAGATTACAGTTCTTTCCTCTGATGCAATGGGGTCTTTGAATTCAATCTATGGAAAGTTTATCTACAATAA
Organism: Thermoplasmata archaeon; assembly: GCA_021790415.1. The sequence goes on from JAJYDZ010000212.1 coordinate 1,969, forward strand.
CAGAGAGGATACATACAACGATGAAAGAGTACATTATATTCGGTCATATCCTTCAATGAGTACACTACCATTCTATGGTAGCTACTTAATCATTAACTTGTTTAGTCGGATGGGGCTATTTCCTTATTCTCAGCAAATGATAGACCTTTTGAGGATTTACGGTTGGGGACCCTACATTCCAGGGTTGAAAAACTATTTAAGACGCGAGAAGTTTGACGTTGTCCATGCGTCTACTTTTCCTACCACTTCAGCATTTCTTTCTATGAAGTATTCGCAAAAGTATCAGATTCCGTTTGTTTTTACTCCTTTCTATCATTATAGGAGAAGCGATTTCAAAGAGAGCATACTTTTATCATCTATGATTAAAAGATCACAAGCGGTTATAGCTTGCACTGAAATAGAAAAATCTGAGTTAATAAAGATAGGTGGATCAGCAGAGTCAATTCACGTTGTGCCTCTTGCCTTTGATAGTCAAATTCCACTTAAATATGGGTATACAAAGTCGAAAGCTAGAGAAGAACTGGGAATTGCTGAAGATTCTTTTGTTGTCCTTATTTACCCTTGGAAAGAAAAAGGTGGTGTCGCAATGCTTAAAGCGCTCTATTCTTTATCAGAATCTTTTCCTAATATAACGATCCTTACGATAGGAGATTGCGATCGGGATTATATGAAAGCTAAAAATCAAATCAAGCAAACTACATTGAGACACATTGACCTTGGCTGGGTTTCCAATGGGAAAAAGTGGGCTGCATTTAATGCATGTGACGCGTTTGGAATGCCAAGCCTCAGTGATGCATTTGGCATCTCTTATTTAAATGCATGGTCAGTTGAGAGGCCGGTAATTGCTGCTTCTAACACCGCAGCATCAGAAATAGTGGAAAATGGCATTAACGGATTTTTAGTTGATCAGACTAATATTAAGTCGATTCTTGATGCCCTTGAGCTAATGGCTACTGACACAAAATTAACAACTCAGATGGGAAAAAAAGGGAATGAAAAACTTAAACTGGAATATTCACCAAAAAAAATGTCATATGGTTATACAAGTGTATTTGAATCCGTGACTTGATGATCATTACAATCACATAGAAATTGGGTCTGTTATCCACCTCTGATTCGTTGTGGAAGGATGACTAGATCTTGGATCTGAGTGATTCTGAACTAATAGAGCGATCCTTCTCAAGCAGAATGTCAAATCTCCTGATCGTTTAATACATTTCCGGGGGTTGTACTTTTTTAAGGAGCCCATTAAAGTATTCAAGAAACAGTCTTGGATAAGGATTTCAATGGTGATCCATGGATATCTAAGTGATAGGTTAATATATATGCCTAAAACAAGGATTAAAATCTAAGAGCATTTTGACGCCTTATTGTCACGCTCGAGTTCTCAACAATCCTTTTATATTTTTTCAGTATGTTTTTACGAGTTACATGTTTGAGGTCATATCAGAACCAGAATTTCCTTTGGAAAATCCATATATCAGTGTAGTTATAATAGCTTATGACAGAAAAGAATTTATTCTTGAAGCAGTTAAATCAGTTATTGATCAGACATTAGAGAGATCCAAATATGAGATCATTGTTGTGAAAAACTATCTCGATCGAGAAATAGATAAATTTCTAGAAGAGAATGATGTTTTCAATATTTATTCTAGTGAAAAACATTTAGGAGCAAAATTGTCATATGGTATAGGAGAATCAAGAGGAGAAGTGGTCTCGTTTCTTGAAGATGATGATCTATATCTACCCTTTAAGTTAAAGGAAGTCTATGAAGTTTTTCAGGGAAACAAAGATGTGATTTACTTTAAACATAGTGTTGTAGAAACTAGGAATGTGGATAATGTTCTTGCTGAAACAAAAGAGAAGCAAGAAATGATGCAGTTAAGAAAAGTCTTCCCTATATCAAAATTAATTTCAATCAAAAGAATATATTTTATTCAAAACTACGGAGTTGGAAATACAAGCGCAATATCTATAAGAAAGAATTCTTATCTGCAATTTCGCATCATCTTTCAACGACTAAACTATTTAGTAGATTTACTTTTTTTCTTTCTATCTCTTCTCATGGTTAACAAGCACGTAAAACTATGTTTTCAATCCGCTCCACTTTCTATCTA
>JAJYDZ010000212.1:4095-4500 GCA_021790415.1 Thermoplasmata archaeon
CTTGGACGGGGTATGATCTTGTTTCTTCTCAGGAGGATTTTCTAAAGAAAAATCTTAAGATCGCTGAAGAAGGTGTTAAAAGTTATGAAATAATTATTGAGGCATTATCGTCAGAGTATAAAAACAACAGGGGTTTTTCTCTTCTTCTGCAACACCTTGATCTTGGTATTAATGCTTGGAATGCTCAGGCTAAATTAATTGAGGGAAAGAAATGTACGTTCAATGAAATAATTTCAGTAGTCAAAGCAGGATATTATAAAAAAGATCTGCAGGTTTTGGTTGCAGCAATATTAGCATTTTTTTCATATTTTAGTCCATATTACACAAGTAAAATTTTTAGATTCAGTCTGACACGTGTGCAGTTCAAATGATGTTTAAAAATGTTTATCCAAAAACATAACCAAG
>JAJYDZ010000213.1 GCA_021790415.1 Thermoplasmata archaeon
ACAATATTCATCTGGCGTTTACATGTGTTTATTTCCACATTTTTTTAAAAGTTTCTTTTATTTAAATCATTCCCCTAGTGAAAAATATAAAATTTCGAATAACATGTTACCCATTGTAAACAACAGAAAACGATACAGAGGGATGTTAAATAACAGTGCGACTTCTTAAATGCATTAGGTTGTTATATGTACTTCAGTTTGATGTTCATGTTGAAAGGTGCACCAGTTTTAGGAAAGCAGATGATCCCTTTGAAAGAAAGTTTTTTAGAATGAAAGTTGCTATATAAAAACCTTTTCCCTCCTTAATGAAATAAAAGAGATACAGTTTTGATAATGAATCAAAAAAATATTTCTCATTCGCGAAATCGCAATACTTTTGCAGGATTTCCTGCAACGATAGAATTTGGCGGTACGTTTTTAGTCACAGTGCTTCCAGCTCCGACAATAGCTTTCTCACCTATTTCAACTGGAAGAATTGTTGAATTGTTACCTATTGAAGACCATCTCTTTATGACGGTTTTTTTCCAGAATTTATCCTCAAACTGCGGTGGATATAGGTCGTTAACAAACATAACTCCATGACCTATAAAAACATCATCTTCAATAGTTACACCAGTACAAATAAATGAATGAGATTGAACTCTAACATTTTTGCCAATTATAACTCCAGACTGTATTTCAACAAATGGACCAATAAAAGAATTATCACCTATCTCACATCCATAAAGATTTACAAATGGCATAACAGTCACATCATTGCCAAGTTTAACACGATTCACTTTTCTTAAATCTGATTCGACATCATTTTCAGACATTGGAATTCACCTAGAACCCATATATAACTTAATATTTTCAATAACCTTATACAATTCACTTTCCATTAGTTCTGGGAACATTGGTAATGATAGTTCTTGAGAAGAAGCTAATTCAGAAACCTTAAGACTTGAACCATTTGAATTTTCAATCGCTTGGTAATATTTTTGTTTATGAACGGGAATAGGATAATGGATTCCAGTTTCAATACCTAACTTCTCAAGATAGAATTTTAATTGATCTCTTCTTTCAGTAAAGATTGAAAATATGTGATACACGTTTACACTCTTGTCCGACACCATCTGGAATTGTATACCATCTGTAACACTTAATTCTTTCCTGTAAATTTCAGCGATTGTGTTTCTTTTTTCATTCCATTTATCTAAATAATCTAATTTGATTGATAAAATAGAAGCTTGAATTGGGTCTAGTCTGCTGTTCCATCCTAATAATTCATGGAAGTATTTCTCCTTCTGACCATATTCTCGAAGAAGGCGTATTTTCTCTCCTATTGCATCATCATTTGTAGCGATAAAACCACCATCGCCTGCAGCTCCGAGATTCTTAGCAGGATAAAAACTAAAACACGATATATCTCCAAAACTACCAACTTTTTTCCCTTTTATCGTTGCTCCGTGAGCCTGCGCAGCATCTTCGATGACAAAAACCCCTTTACTTTTTGCTAAATCCATAATTTCCTGCATATTGGATGGATTCCCGTATAGATGAACAGGAATAATCGCTTTCACATTTTTATCATTTAAGATCTTTTGTAATTTCGACACATCTAAAGTAAATGTAAAAGGATCGATATCTACAAATATAGGTTGAGCGCCGACGTGAAGTATTGCATCCACAGTTGATACAAAAGTAAAAGGTACTGTGATTACTTTATCGCCTTTACCAACACCTAAAGATTGAAGTGCAATTATTAATGCATCTGACCCAGATCCCACACCAAATCCAAATCTAGTACCAATATAATCGGAAAATTTTCTTTCAAATTTTCCCAAAATCTCGCCTCCGATATATCTCCCGGATGATAGAACTTCTATCATCGATTCATTTACTAATTTCTCAATAGACTTGTATTGTCTTTGCAAATCAACGAATTTTATCTTATTTTCAAGCATATATCATACCTCTCTCGATGTAATTTTTATTTCTTTCCCATCATCATTCATTGATTTTTTAGCAGATTCTATGATTGAAATGATTTTTTCGGCTCTAATAATTTCTTCATTGGCAAACTTAAATTTTCTCTCTCTAACGGATGATATGAAAGAAATAACCATATTCTTCAAAGGTTCAGATTTAGAAAAATTCACTGCTTTTAAATATTGATTAGTGGTTGTATGATTGTAAGAAATCATATTTGCCACAGTAGCAATGTCTTTTTCACCTTTAAATACTCTCACAGGCTCATCTTTGTGGGTTTCATCAAAAAAGCATAAAGCACTATTTGTTACCACAGATGTTTGCCTAACTTTTATAGGGTATAACCAACTAAGATTTACATTCGCGATTAATCCAGAAGAATAATGAATTTCACAATTAGCAACATCTTCATGAGATTTGCTCAATGGATAATAACCATTACAAACTATAGACGTTGCTTTGCCAAGATCCAGAATATCAAAAATTGTGAGATCATGTGGAAGAAGATCCCAGAGGCATCCGACATCGTTTCTAACAGGTCCAAATGACATTCTTAAGCTCTGTACCGATAGAATTTGTTCATCAATTTCCTTAATTGCTGATGCAAATGAGTTTACTAAATCATTATAAGCGTATAAATGGCCTGGATAAAGCATCGTATCACTATTTTTAATGTGAAGAATTTCCCTTAAATCATTAGTAGATAGAACAATCGGTTTCTCTACAAAAGTATCAATATTTCTTTTCAAGGCATTCATAATAATATTTTTATGTGTGTCTGCAGGGGTGATAACAAAAATAGCGTCAACTGAACCACTATCAAGTGCAGTTTCTGGATCAGTATAAAAGGAAGTAGAACTTGGTACTAAATCTTTCATTTTGGGGTTTGTGTCACAAACATATTCAATTCTTACCCCGCTAATCTCGGAAAGAACTCTAGAATATAAACGGCCCCAATATCCAGTACCGAAAATTCCTATTTTGATTTCACTATCGGAACCCTTTACCATATTGATTGGATATGGTGAAGATTACATTAATATTTCCATTGCTCGTCTTTCATATGAATATTTCATATGACAAGTATAATGAGCTTTTTTAGACATTTTTTCTCTGTTTATTTCTCCACGTAATATTTCATTGATTAGTTTTTTAGCTTCATTGATGTCATTATAAATATATATTTCTTCTCTATCTGAAAAAAATGAGGAGATATCCTCTGCACTGTCGCTAAGAAGAATGCCGCCACTTCCGGTGACTTCAAAAGTTCTCATATTAGGACCATAATTTATATCTTGATGTAGATTTAATATCACAGAATATTTTTTGATATACTCAATGTATTGTTTCCCGAATAATCCTTTGCTGATTACGTTCTTCAACATTATTGGGGGCCAGTGTGGACCAACTATATCAATAGGTATTCCCTCGTTAACTAGTGACCTTATAAATCGATACCTTTTTGCTGAAAATGCGCCAATGAAAAGGGCTTTATTTATCATTGGTACACCATTAGAATTGTCGTTATGAATCTCAGAGTCACAACCAAATGGGATTCGTTTAGCATTATCAACGCCAATTGATCTGTATATTTCCAGCGCATTATGAGAACAAGTAAAAATCTTGTCGTAATGTGGTGAGATGTGTCTAACCAGTGGTTTAAAAAATCTTGGATCATCTGGGTACCAAAGCATAGTTTTTATTCCAAGCTCCTTTTCAATTTTTTTAAGCGTTTTTGGGGCTAATGTTTCCCCTTTTATAGATAAGACCAAGTCAGGACTGAAAGAAGATATTCCTTCAAAATAAATGTCATTGAGTTTCTTCAACCAAAAAGGTGAAGAAATATTCCTGAATATATATGATCTAGATGAAAGCATTCGGATATATTCAAAATAATGTTTACTGAATTCGTTTTTAAAACCAATAAATTTCACTTCATGCCCAGATTTTACAAATGCCCTCTGAATGAAATGCTCTAGATTATAATTCATATTGCTCCCTATAATGACTATTCTATGTTTCATATGAGGTCTTTGAACCTTGAATCTCGTTTTGCAAATTCAATAAATGTCGAAACCCATAGATCTTTTGTTCCTACATCGTATCTTTTGCCAACCAGAAGGGACGCAAGCATACCTTCGTCTTTGCAGATAATATTAAAAGCGTCAGCAAGTTGATATTCACCATTTTTGCCTGGTGTTATCTGTTTTAAAGCTTCAAAAATATTCTCGTTGAGGACATAAGTACCCGTTGCCCCTAAATCGCTAGGTGCTTGATTTAACTCAGGTTTTTCCACAATGCTTTTGATCTTCATTATATCGAAATATGGTTCAACATCAACAATACCGTAATCACTGACTTTTTGTTTTGGAACTTTCTCCACTGAAATGCACGGCCTGTGATATTTATAATAGGCATCCAAAAGATACGATGTTGAAGTTTTTTCTGGTGATTCGTATATTGTATCTCCAAGAAGTACAACAAATGGGTCATTCGATACAAAACTCTCTGCATACCGTACTG
>JAJYDZ010000214.1 GCA_021790415.1 Thermoplasmata archaeon
AGGTCATGGGACAGTATAGCATTGAGATCGAATTTCCCAGCAAGAAGACTTTGATAGTGAACAAGTCGGCAATAATAACGGTGAGTGTCCTATGAAGTCAGGCTTATCCATAAAATCCAGTTCGTTTGAAAAGGTAAGGACTAATCACTCTACCCCTTACCCTTCAAATCTGACAGCACGGATAAACGGACAAAATAAAGGCATAATGTCAGGGGAAAAGGAGCAACTTTCGCTTGAATCCATGTCTTACTGTTCCAGATTTGAAGATTGCTCAGCTCCTAAGTGTCCTTTGGACATTCTCGTTGACATCAGAACTGAGGTAGAGGAAGATCCAAAATGTGAAATGGCTAAAGCAACCCGTCATAAGTATTGGCTATCAATGCCGGATTCGCTCAAATCGGAATTGCCATTTCAGGGCCACTTTGAATCAGAGTACAACAGAATGAGATCGGCCAGGGAAAGATGGAATGCCCTGAGTGAAGATAAGAAGGCAGAGATAAGGGAGAGAATGAGAAATGTCAGAACAGTTAAGACCTGAAAGGAAACGTCCCCTCATACCGCATGATGACAGAGACCCCATCGATGATCCTTTTCTGCCATTAGACCCTGGAGACGATCCGGATGACTGAAACTATCACAGAGAACCGGCATATCTTCATGCGATGCGTCAAGGACTACCATGAGCAGTGTCCAGGTGTGAAATATCGGGATACTTACATTAACGATGATCTATTGGGAAAAATCAGGTCAGGGAAAGAGAAGGTCTATTGTGAATGCCCATGCCATGCCCAGGGAAATATGAATATCAGTAATCGCCAGTAATATTGAGAATGAAACTTAAGCCTATATCAAAAGCCTTTTTTCTGACTTAAGATTTTTCTGTCATTGATGAAAAACTGGCTTCTTTGTATCCTTTGTCGAAACATTCAGAAACGTAATAATTTAAGTTTTATCACAAAACTTAAGGGTAATACACCTTCAGAATAATGACCTAAAGTAATATTTCTGAATACTCCTATTAACGCAGATAATCGGAACTCTCAGCGGAAACTTACGCTTACGTTATCAGGTGTACCACAATCCAATAACCGGATTCCAGGCTATATGGAAAATTACCATTGCCCATTAATGCCTAAATGTAAATAGACAAAAAGCCCAATGAAAGAACCGGCCAGAGACAGATAAAGTGTCAGAATGAAAAAAGACATGCGACACAGTAATGATACTAATGCTGACACTGACAATGACGGTATGGGGAATCAAAAAGGGAATAAAATTCCAATGATCTGGACGAAATTGCAAAAAAAACGATGTTTTCGCCAGGAACTAAAAACTGTAAAAAATTGCTTATTTTCTGAAATCTTGAAGAATACCTAATCTCCAAAGAGTGATCGATTTTCCATTTCGGGCCAATTTTTAGGCATTCTGTAAAGGCATGAGACAAGACAGTGAAAAACCAGTCCAATAAATCAATGGCAGAATGGCTTTTTTGCTTTCAAATTAATACCAAGTGAAATATGGTATTCGCCTCTTTACATGTGCTTTATGCGTGTTATTAGATTTCCGTTGATCCGCTCCCTTTCCTCTCTTATGAGGTGTCTCATGTAAGGAGCGATTTCTCTATAACCGTGTCTAAAGGCTTCTCTCTCCAGGAAGATAATCTCTCCTTTGCCGATCCGGAAACTGATAACAGGATGCTCCTCATTGTAATGAGCCCTTGTTGCCATAGGTAAGTATTCGCTTCTTTATTATACGCTTAATGATTTGTCGGTTAAAGTTCCACAATCAACCTGGAATTTTCATAATGCCTTATCCGATTCTGGGATTGTTCAAGTCGGGCATTATGGCTATTCCCTGAATGCTCCAATAAATTAACATGGTTAATTTACAACCCATCAGAATGCGGAATGGAAAGACACCGATAGCAGCCGCAACACAACATGGAAAGAATAAGCCATTTCAGGGCATTTTTACCGAACGCTCCGAAACTTCAGGGATAGTCTATGTAATTAGCATCCTTATACTTAGTAATAACAGGGCATTCTATTTCTATAGCTACAGAGAAAAATCAATGCTGTATTCGTTTTGCCACAGATATGGAAACGGATTCACCAATTGATATTATCATAGATAATATCGTGTCAATGATTAATTACCTACGGTAATTAAAAGTATGGCCGGATGGAATCATGAGGGGAGCTTGATAGGGGTAAGGTTTATACCAATCTTATTCATGTGTCATTACGGGTAAGACCGGTTGGTCAAGTGTACCTTGAGGTGCATGAAAAAACAGTACCAACCGGCACTGGCTTATCTTCTTGATTTCCATAATTCTATGAATGTCTGAGGGAATCTTGAAAGATCTATCATGTCGATATAGAGGGAATTTGCGTTGTTGAACTTCTGAAATGCGGACCCTGAAAGTATGTCGGCTAACTGTATCCCGCCGAAATTCTCGGAATGACTGTGAGATATGCTTATTTTCCCTACTCTTGATCCAATCCTTAGCTTAGATTCAAAGTAATGATTGAAATCGGTTCTTAGGACGTATTTTCCTTTTGATTTGTCAATTCTTACTTCCACATCATCGGATTCTAAAATAATTGCATTGGCCAGGGAGCCCGCTACGAAATTGTACAGCTTGTGTTTATTCCCTCTCAAATACTTACTGTATAGCATCCCCTTGTCCAGGATACAATGAATGCCCTGACATCCAGTGGTTTCATTCAATTTCTTTATCAGGTACTCCTTAAGTTCGTTGCTTGATTTGTTGAACTTAATCTCTTTTGCTTTCCTTAGCTCTTTGTTGAACTTGTATCTCCTTGCATTCTTGATAATCCTGTCTAATTGCAGGGGATCATCTGTAATTAGTGCAGATATGATAAGGACTTTTGAGCTTCTTTCCGATAGTCCCAAGTCCCCGCTTTCATCAATGTAAATATACTGCTTTCCCAATTCGCACCTTCTTGCTGTTGCCAGTGGTATGCCTGAAGTACATAAAATCATGAGGGGAGCTTCATTACAATCTTTCCCGATGGTAAAGTGGTAAAGACTTCATACCCCTGGTCCATGAATTTTTCGATCTCCCTTTCAGATACTATTCTTTGCCTTGTGCCATTGCCTGTTATGTTGCCAAGAATACCCTTCTTTACCAGTTCCTGAAATTCCTCATTGCTCATGTTCGCCAGATCAAGCTGATCGATCTTGTCCTGTGCATATCCCATGACTGAAGATAGAAATTCTATCCTGAAGCCCTTCTTTACTTCGTCCTGTGTTATCTCCTTAACTTCAGTTACCAGGTGTGCCTCGCATCTATGGTAAGTTTCCCTCATTGTGTTTATAGTATCTTCAGGTAGTACCTTGTTTGTAGAATAACGAGCGGATATATCGCCTGTATGGCCCATCCAGAACTCTCTCCAATTGTGAGACACTATCCCTTTAGCTTCAGCAACATCCATAGAACTGGCCCAGTAAACCCTGAGAGCATAGGGCCTGAACCCTAACCCCGCATTCCTCATGGACGCCCTCACATCGTTAAGAATGAACCGTGTAGCCAGTATTCCGGATCTCCTTATGTTTGATCCTCTTGTATCTGTTGTTATTATTGGAGATTCAGGGCTGATATTTTCCCCATCCCTTACCCTTGCATTCAGGTAATCAGCGATGTACTTTCCCGATTGCTGGGGTATGAAGGTGAAATACCCATGACCCTTCTTTGATAACTGCACCTTTGACTGCCTTATCTTCAGCACCGCTGGAAATATGAAAAATTCTACCCCTTCATTTCCTATCTTAAGGCCCTCAATATCCTTTATCCTCAGTGCGTCCGATGCGTCATAATTTCCCAATGTCTCTGGCCTTAGACCGGAGAATGCTAACAGCGATATGATAGCCCGTCCCCTCACTGATGCACTTCTGAGCATAGAATCGATTTCGTCCTTCAATGGTGGCCTTTCGTCCACTAAGGTGGGAGATATGTTAGCTCCCTGAATCTTTACGAGCTTAAGTCCGGCGTCATACCCGTTGAACGCAACCCATGAATTGATAACTTTTTTCAGCTTAGCAACATAGGACCCAGCTTTCCCTTCTTTCCCCTTTGCATATACAAAATCCATGAACTTGTTTTTCAATTTGCCTTCAATTGCATCCTTCACTATTTCATCCGGCGTGGTTTTGGTCTCCTTGCAGTAATAGCCCAGGTTCCTCAGGTAAACATCGCCTGTGATAAGAGATCCCTGTTGCAGATTGCGATACCATCGCATAACTTCCTCATTCGCTCTCAGGTCATCATGCCTCGTTTTGAAGGTCATGCATGATCATAATTTGGGAATATATAACAATACCGTATTGTCTCAAATTTGATGCTAATACCCTCGGACCCGCTTGACCCCTGTTTAACTCCGTGAGAATTTCCATAATTGGTTTTTTATGAATTTGAGGAAGTAATCCTTCACTTGCTTTTGAATATGGGTGAACTTTGGATTAAGCTAGC
>JAJYDZ010000215.1 GCA_021790415.1 Thermoplasmata archaeon
CAGCACAAGAACAAGACTTTCCTTTGAGAGTGCAATGCACAGGCTTGGTGGTTCTGTAATCACAGTATCTGAACCTAAGAGCAGTTCTGCATCCAAGGGGGAAACTGTAGCCGATACCATCAGAATGGCATCCTCATACTCTGATATAATCGTAATGAGGCATCCTATGGAAGGAGCTGCAAGGCTTGCCTCAGAATTCTCTTCAGTGCCCGTAATAAATGGTGGAGATGGCTCAGGGCAACATCCAACACAGACTCTTCTTGATCTTTTCACCATTTGGGAAAAATTTGGCACTTTCGACGGGTTGCACATCACCATGGCAGGAGATTTGAAATACGGCAGGACAGTACACTCTTTGATCAGGGCACTTAACCGGTTTGATACAACCATATCTCTTGTGTCACCCGAATCTCTTGAGATGCCTGACCATATAATCAGCACACTCAAAAATCCTGAAAAAGTTATTAAAAGCACAAGCCTGGATAATGTTCTGAACAGCAGCGATGTGTTTTATGTAACCAGAATACAGAAAGAGAGATTCGTGGACCTCAATGATTATGCAAAGGTCATAGGATCGTATTCGTTTGATTCTGATACAGTCTCAAAAATGAAAGAGACTGCAATGATACTCCACCCTCTTCCAAGAGTGGATGAGATCAATCCGGAAGTTGACAGAGATCCAAGGGCGGCTTACTTCAGGCAGGCTGAAAACGGTGTTTTTGTCAGGATGGCTCTTGTTGATATGATACTTGGAGGTGAATAAATTGTCTGAGGAAAAAACATTAAAGATAAGCAAAATAGAAGATGGGATAGTAATTGATCACATACTTCCAGGATCAGCAATGGAAGTTCTTTCCGTGCTAAAGATCACTGGCAGATCCGGGTTTACGGTAAGCCTGCTTATGAATGTGCGAACCGGTAAGGGCAACAGCAAGGATGTGGTTAAGATAGAGAAGAAAAAACTGAGGAAAAAGGAACTTGATCTCATCAGCATGGTCTCACCAAATGCCACCATTAACATTGTGGAGAATTTTGCCATAAAGGAAAAATTCAACGTGTCTCTTCCTGAGAGAGTTGATGACATAATAAAATGCCAGAACCAGAACTGTGTCACAAACGCTAAAGAACCCGTGAAAACAGTATTCACAATGGAGAAAAAAGGAGACAACCTACTGTACAGATGTCATTACTGCGAAAGGACAATGACAATGGACGAAATAAGAAATTCTATAACAAAATAAACTAGATTATTGTGGGTACTTTATCCACAAAATCCATCACATATTTTATGATCTTTTCTTCGAGGTCTCCCCTGGTTGTTTCAAGAGCAGGAATTTTTGTCATCAGTCTCTTTTTCTCAACAACTGTGAAATTATCCATCCTGGATTTAATGCTGTTTATGAGTGTGGCGGCCTCCACATTTGCCTGAGATGGGTCCCTGTTTCTTATGACGAAGGAAGCGGTTGCCTCTCTGGTCACAGGAATTTTTGTAACAAGTGACGCATGTATTTTCCTTGCAAACTCATCATCAAAATCGCTTACTATTATTGTGGCACATGTACGGTCAATCATGCCAGCTACAAGCTCTGCACCTTTTCTGAAATCAGAATCTGAAACAAGATCCGTCAGTGACATTATCTTGACATCTGGATTGTTAACTCTTTCTATCTCTTCCTCAGTTTCTATTCCATTAGCATCCAGGAGTCTTATCATCTCCGTTTCCCTCTGGAATTCACTTTTCGAGATATTCATGTATCCTCTGGTGGGCCCCATTCCCAATTTTGTGCCCGTATTTACTTCCTTCACAAAATAGACGCCCGTCCTGGTGGCAAGATCAGCATTTTCTGTTCTGTTGGAAAGTTTATCAAAAATTTTGCTCATGCTGTTTCCAATCACCAGTATGCTTATACCATTGTAAATGCTGTATTTTGCACTCTGATCAATGTTGTATACTAATGCTCTTGTAGTTTTGTGCGCCATTTCTCTAACTTCCACTTTCACAACCTCCCATATTTGTCTTCCCGAACATTGTAACCTCTCATGATGGAACTCTCAATCTGATTGAATCTGTTTATTTTATCTTCGAAAATTGCTTTTATTATCCCGGTATCAAAGCAGTAATCCACAATTGATCTAACGGCATCTTCCCTGTTATAATAATACCCCATCTTGATCATTTTTTCTATAATTATATTCTCTCTTTCAGTGAGTTTAAGATCTTCCTGCCCCTCTCCTCTGACATTCAGGGTCCTTGATATTGATTCCAGAGCGCAGTTTCTTAGAAACTCTGACCTGTTTCCAAATTTTGGATTTTCTTCCAGAAAGGAATCAATCTGATCCAGATCGTCTTCTGAGATCCTTAAAGTGATCTTAATGTCTTTGGTTTCAGGCATCATAAACTAGTATTAATTAAGCTGTATATATACATTTTGTTTTTAGATTAAAATTGTATGTCTGGTAGCCATACTTCACTTATAGAAACATATATAATATTTTGCCAGAAATATCAGAAATCATACCATTGAATTGAAAATTTTATAGAATTGGAGCTGAAATGTCTATACATTTAAAATTACAATATTAAAGCTTTATTTCAAATTAGTTCCTTTTCAATACCATGAAACTGGTGAAAAAGTGAGTCTGGAAGCGCTGTAGTGTATCTCTTCCCATCCAGACATGTTTATGGAATACACTTCAAGAATGTATGTATTGCCGCTTGAAATTTCCTGAGATGTGTAATTCGTGAATATATTAAATTCTTCAACATTTGCTGAAACTTTCTTTACCGAGCTTATGTTCCAGAGGTATCCATTGGGGTAGAAAAGGGGGCCACCTGTAAGGATCCTGAAATTCAGCGGAGAGTTGAATTTATTGTTATGGATATCGATGCTCACTGACAGGCTGGAAATATTACCATTTGAAGTTGAAATTTCATTAACAGAAACAATGCTCAGGTTCTCATGGTATGTTTCGTAGCTGAACACTAATGCTGTAGCAGGCGACAATATCAGTATAGCGACTAAAAAAGCAGTAATCAACGGCTTTTTTGCTGTCCAGTCAAATTTCCTCTTAAATTTCTGTGTGTCAACTTCCTTTTCGGCTTTCAGAGTATAATCCTCAAACATCTGAGGAATCATCAACAATGAGATTATGGGCCAAAATAGGACGTAATTTTCCAAAAGCCTGTAATTGAAAAAGAAGAATACCAGGGGGATGATTGTCAGTACATATTTATATTTCTCAAAATTAATGTAATAAAGAGCTAGTGTTACCAGGGTTGAAACAACGGCTGCAACTCCAAAAACATAATTATTGACAAAGGGGGTGTAACCTGCAAATGTAAGTTGTGAGGGGCCAAACCCAATTCCTATTATGGAAGCAGACTCTGGGGATAACACTGAATGAAAATAACTTCCAGGATTCCAAATTATAAATGGAAGGTTGAAAATCATGAAAACAAGAATCGCCGCAGTGGTGAAATATATGGCTTTTGTCCTGCCATATGTTTTGTATACATACACTATCAAAAATGGAAAGAGTATGAATGGAATCTGCTTGAATGCTATGGATAACCCATAAAATATTCCTCCAGTGAATTTTTTCCCAAGGAAAACTATGGATAAAGATAAAAAGACTGCCCATATTATATCATTCATTCCGCTTAATGAAAAAAAGATAATGTTCAGGTTGATCAATGATATTGCGGTTGCAAGAGGTGCAGCATAGGGCAAAGAACTTTTTATATATCTTACCGCGACGATTATGGAAAGAAGGGATGAGAAAATTACTGGCAAAAGTACCGGGTTTATATTAAAAACGATGAAGGGAATAAGGATGAGAAATGATAATGCGGGATAGCCCAGGTAATTAATAAACGTTCCATTCATTGTTGGTGTAAGAAAAGAGATTGGAACACCGTTTGCGAGGAAAGATTTGATTGGAATTTTAAGCCCATAAGGATTTATACCGATAAGAAGGCTTTTTGCAGAGTAAATATCAATATACATTTCATCTGTTATTCCATTCTTTGCAACAACACCATAGAAGAAATACAGTGCAGCCATTGCAGCCATTGCTGCAGTCATCAAAAGAATCATGCGTTTCCCGCCCACACGCTGGGAGCGAATATTGGTAAGTCCATTCACAATAAGAATAAAACCAACAAAATATGACACAATTTCCAATAAAATGGCAACTGGAGACGTATAACCGTAATATGCATAGAGTCCGTTGGGCAGCATGAGTACAACTGCACCCAAAGCCATAAAACCTAATTTTTCAAGAAGGTTCCTTGGATCTATAATGTTATGTTCCACCATCTAAAGTTTCTCCTGGGTAACGAATATAGTACCACTTGTTCCTGAAGCATTCTTCAATAATATTGACAAATCACTTAAATATACATTGGTTGAGAAATTAAAATACTCAACACCTGATGATATCCATGAATGTGAAATTGTGAGATTATTCACAATAAGGTTGGTGTTTG
>JAJYDZ010000216.1 GCA_021790415.1 Thermoplasmata archaeon
TGGGTTTATCTGTTGTAATCTTTTTAAAAATCCCAAGCAATTTCAAAACCTGTTTTTCACACAATGTAATTTTGTATTAACTCTTCAGGGTAAAATCTAAAGGTCTTCCTTGATAATGTATCTCCACTCTCCGATTGATTTTCTTCCCAAATGGTCTCTATAATCTGTTTCCCAGATTGACTTCTATCTGTTTTATTTACAGTGCCTTCCCTTTTGTTCATTTTTCAATACTCATTGTATCCATTTTATAACCTTTTTACTTCCATTTTATTTTTCAACCTGTTCTTTATTTTCAACCTGATCCTGCAAATGCGTAGTAGTTATGCTGCTTCAGTTAAATGATTCGTGACTTGATTTTATCCGACTGGATTGAAATATTTAAGATCATTTGGGTAGCGGATAGGATGGTATTTATTTATCCTAAATTTGATGATGGGTAACTTTATTTTATTAAACATAGGACCCCAATATTGAATCGTCAGCAAGCGCTACCGCATACCCGGCGATAGCTCTCAAATCTCTCACAATTAGGGAGATTGTAAGCCTTCCATCCATATTAAGCAGAAATTCACTTTCCATAATTCTTTCATACATTTCCCTAACGTGAATCATTGAATCCATAACCCATGATGTTTTTGAGATGTCTTTTGTGACAAGTGAATTAAACGCGTTCAAAACCATGCTTGCTGTCAGTTCCTCCATTTGAAGAAGATCTCCCACTATATCACTACTGAGTTCGTTTTGAAATTCAGAAGAATGCTGAGCGGTTCGCATTGCGTAATATGATATTCTGCCCATTTCCCTGATAGCTACGGTATAGAGTGTTGTGTCAGTAAGGTTTTGGAGCCCAAAGCTGCTGCATAAACTCTTGTCCTTCCCTGCAAGGATTATGAGCCTGAATAGAAGGCGATAAGTCCTAATCAGCTCTTTTCCTCTGTTATATGCATCATTGGACAGAAATGAACCCTTTTTTTGAAGTGATATTATGGAATCAGAAAGAACTGCCATGGAGTTCCTCAGAAATTTTTCCATTGAACTGAAAAGATTGAATTTGTAAGGATCAATGAGATTTTGTAATAGGATTCTTTCAGCATATTCCTCAGATATTTCAATTCCAATCAGTCCTTTTAAAGCTTCCCTGACCCAATCTTTCCAGTCGTTACTTTGACTTTCTGTGGAATATAATTCAGTGATATCATGACCAAGAATATATGATGAGATGATGCTTAATTCAAGAGCTTTTTTATCCTTAACCTGTGAAATATCAATTGAATGTGCCTCGGCTTCTCTTTTAAGTTCACTGTTTGATATTATTATTGAACCATTGTCCATGTCCATATTCACCATAGACCCTTTTGAAATTTGCATTAGTTCAGCCCATTCCTTTGGAATGGTTAATATGTATGTTCCCCCGACAGTCTCCTGTAGTTTTCTGATCTCTCTCATGAAATATTCGAATGTATATGTATTGTATGTTTATAACATTTTTTATACATTGATTATATTATATGAACGTATGAATAACTATAAATACATACAAGGAGCTTTCAAATTGGTAAAAAATGTCTGAAGCGTACATGCAGAATCGTTTGGAAATTAAAAAGCCGGTAGATCCACATAATGCATTCCTCTTGAGCGAAGAATGCATGAAGTTTCTTGGAGAGCTTGTAGATGAATTCAAAGATACAAGGGATGAGTTACTTTCCTTAAGGAAGACTTTCCAGGATAAACTTCTGATTAAACCTGAATTTTCTTTCCCGGATGAGACAAGAGAAATAAGAGAATCTTCATGGAAGGTTGCTCCACTTCCCGAGTATCTTCAGGACAGAAGAGTTGAAATAACCGGTCCTTCAGGGGATAGGAAGATGGTAATCAATGCATTTAATTCTGGGGCAAAAGTCTATATGTCAGATTTTGAGGATGCTCAATCACCAACATGGAACGGATTAATTCAGGGACAGAAGAATCTATTTGAGGCAGTGCGGGGTAAACTGAAATATACCGCAGAAGACGGGAAAGAATATTCAATCGGTCAAAATCCTGCGAATCTTTTTGTAAGGCCCCGCGGATTACATCTTCCCGAAAAGAATGTCCTAATGGAAGGTGTGCCCATACCTGGAGCGTTCTTTGATTTTGGTGTGTTTATATTCAACAACGGACAGTTCATAGTAAATAGTGGAAAGCTGCCATGTTTTTATATACCAAAAACTGAAAGTTACCTTGAAGCCAGATTATGGAACAACATTTTTTCATTTGCAGAGGATTATCTTAAAATCAGGAGAGGAAGCATTAAGGCAACCTTCCTCATAGAAACGTTACCAGCCGCGTTCAACATGGATGAGATTCTTTATGAGGTGAGGGAACACTCAGCCGGCCTGAATTGCGGAAGATGGGATTATATCTTCAGCTACATCAAAAAACTGAGAAATTTCAGTGAATTTGTTCTGCCCGACAGAAACAGCGTGAGCATGGATAAGGGCTTTCTTTTGAGCTACGCAAAACTGCTAATTAAGACATGCCACAAACGAGGGGCGCATGCAATGGGTGGGATGTCTGCGTTTATTCCTGTAAAAGGAAATGAGAAGGAAAATGTCAGTGCAATGAACAAGGTAAGGGAAGATAAGGAGAGAGAAGTAGGCCTTGGCCATGACGGTACATGGGTTGCACATCCGGGTCTGGTACCTGTAGCAATGGAGGTTTTCAATAAACATATGAAAACACCCAATCAGATTGATAAACAGAGTCAGGTGGCAAGTATTACAGAAGCTGATCTGTTAAAACCAATATCAGGAGAGATTACTGAGAACGGTCTCAGAACAAACATCTCCGTGGGCATTCAATATCTGCAGTCATGGCTTTCTGGCAAGGGGGCAGCTCCAATAAATCATCTGATGGAAGATGCTGCGACGGCGGAGATTTCTAGATCTCAACTCTGGCAGTGGATCCGCCACAATGTAAAATTAACGGATGGTAGAACAGTTGATACCAATCTGGTAAACAGCCTATTAAATGAAGAGGTTCGAAAACTTCCTGAATCAAGGTATCTCATTCAGGCGTCGGAGATCTTCAGAGAGATCTCTTTCAACAGAGAATTCACTGAATTCATGACTCTGGCAGCATATGATACGCTACTCAAAAATGAGGTGATTCAGTGATCACCGACGAAATCGAATCCATTAGGGAGAGATTTAGATCCAAAAGATTTGCAGGAGTAAAAAGACCTTACACCCCTGAGGACGTTGCGAAGCTAAGCGGACATTTAAGGATCAAACACACCATAGCAGAGACGATGTCGGAGAAATTGTGGAATTCAATTGAGAAGGAAAAATTTATTCGTTCACTTGGAGCGATGACAGGTACTCAGGCAATTCAAATGGTCACTGCCGGTTTAAGAGCAATTTATGTCAGCGGCTGGCAGGTAGCAGCCGATGCAAATCTTGCAGGAGAAACGTATCCTGATCAGAGCATATATCCCAGCAACAGCGTTCCTCAGCTTGTAAAGAGGATAAACAACGCTTTTCAGAGGGAAGACCAAATCAGGAGAATGAACGGAAACATGCAGTCCTCATTTGTACCCATTGTGGCAGATGGAGAAGCAGGCTTTGGTGGTCCCCTAAATATATTTGAAATGACAAAATGGATGATAGAGGCTGGCGCAGCGGGTATCCATTATGAGGATCAGCTTTCATCTGAAAAGAAATGCGGTCATCTGGGAGGGAAAGTCCTCATAAATATACCAAGTGCAATTAGAAATTTGGTATCTGCCAGGCTTGCCGCAGACATACTCAATGTAGATACGGTCATAATAGCAAGAACTGACGCGCTGAATGCAACCCTCATAACCAATGATGTATCTTCACCGGACAGTGAATTCATAACTACCGAAAGAACACCAGAGGGTTTTTTCAGATATGAAGGTGGAATAGAGG
This sequence comes from Thermoplasmata archaeon, assembly GCA_021790415.1. The sequence continues at coordinate 3,930 of JAJYDZ010000216.1, forward strand.
CAGCTATCAGAAGAGGTCTCGAATTTGCTCCGTACAGTGATCTTTTATGGGTTGAAACTGCCAGTCCTGATCTCGATGAGGCGAAAGCATTCTCCAGTGCAATTCATAGAGTATACCCGGAAAAGAAACTCGCATACAACTGCTCTCCCTCATTCAACTGGAAACAGAAATTAAAGCCACAGGAAATTTCAACGTTTCAGGAGGAACTTGCAGCTATGGGTTACAAATTCCAGTTTATTACTCTGGCCGGTTTCCATTCTGTTAATCATTCCATGTTTAGACTCGCCCATGAGTATAATGAGAGTGGAATGACTGCTTATTCTGCGCTTCAGGAGAAGGAATTCATGGATCAGGGAGTTGGATACAATGCTGTGAAACATCAGGCATTTGTAGGAACAGGATATTTTGATAATGTCTCCAGAGTGGTTTCCGGCAATCTGTCTTCAACAACGGCTCTTGATCGTTCTACAGAAGCTGAACAATTCCAGGTGTCAGAGAAGATTTCAGCAGGTATTAGTTCGCATTGAACTATACCTTAATAACTTTCAT
>JAJYDZ010000217.1 GCA_021790415.1 Thermoplasmata archaeon
AATTCCTCCTCGGAAGTATTCATGGGGGAATCAATTGCTTCCTTTCCATTTCCATATAAGTTTGGAGCAAAGCTCAGCACAACTACTGCAACCCAATCCTCAAACCTAATTGTGGAATTTGACTGGGAACAAGTCAGGGAAATGAGAAAAAAGAGGTTAGAAGACGACCCGGGTTCTTATGATTTATTTATAAAAAAGTAAGATATTAAAGTGGAAAATCAATTTTTCATTTCTCAAATTGATATCGTGACCTTTTCAAGTTCCTGAATATGAATTTAGAATAAATGTGAGTCCATAAAGAAAATTGTTATGAGAATAAAGGAACCAAGAACTCACTTATACTTGTACAAACTTCTTCATAGTGGCTATAATGAATATTGTGCCCCCCGCCATCAATAATATGCATTTTGGCATTTTTGATTTCCTTTGATAATTTGACGCCATATTCCAATGGAATTCTTGGATCATCAGACCCCCAAAGAATGAGTGTTGGAATTTGGATGTTCCTTAAGAGATTGTTTCCGATTTTCATATCGTCTCTGCTATTATTCATTATAATATTTCTCATTGTTGCTCTGTCATTGTTTTTGTTGACTGCTACAACCTGATCCAAAAATTTTTCAATTTCTGACTCACCTGCTGTTGCAAGAGTTGGATTGGTACCTGCGCTTCCTATTAATATCAATCCCGAAATATCTTCATGAGAGGTTGCATAGTTCAGTGCAACCCATCCTCCGTATGAATGTCCCCCTATAACCGGCTCTTTCAGATTGAGATTTTCAATAAAATCTTCCATTGATTCTCTTTGCATTTGTACGGTAATATTTTCTGATTTCGATCTTGTATGTCCATGACCCAGAAGATCAGGAAATATTAGCCTGTATTTCTTTGGAAGGCACCCTGAAAGCTTAAAAAAGACGTTCCCCATTCCTCCTAATCCGTGAAGAAGAATTACGGGAATTTCTCCATCTCCGTCTAAAAATGATATTTCTCCATGCCTTGTTTCAACTATGTCCCTTTTCATATTAAAGCCTTATGCAACAATAAATCAAAATGTTTGCCTGAAAATGATAATGTTACGTTTTTCGTAATAAAAAGAAATTATTGTTGTCAGGTATAAGAGCAGAAATAGTAAAAATTTAATTACTGGTCACTATGAATTTCATGTGACTGGTCAAAAGAAGTATGTTTATGATTTTTCGGAAGGAAGCAAAGAAATGGTCAATCTTTTAGGAGGAAAGGGTGCAGGTTTGGCTGAGATGAGGAAGATTGGACTTCAGGTACCTCCAGGTTTTACAATTACCACAGAAGCCTGCATCTCCTTCCAGAAAAATCAGAAGTTCCCGGAGGGTTTGGTTAAGCAGTACGAAGAGGCACTGGAGAGGTTGGAGAAAGAGACTGGGAAGATTTTTGGTGACTCAAAAAATCCTCTTCTGGTATCAGTGAGATCAGGAGCACCAATCAGCATGCCGGGAATGATGGATACAATTCTCAACGTAGGCTTGAACAGTGAGACAATTCAGGGTCTAAGCGCTAAGACTGGAAACCGCAGATTCGCATTGGATTCTTTCAGAAGACTTAAGCAGATGTTCGGTACAGTAGTTTTGGGTATCCCTCATGAAGAATTCGAGGACGCAATAGAGGCGCTTAAAATAAAGAGGGGAAAAAAGTTCGATGTTGAGCTTGATGAAAGAGATATGGAAATTTTAGTAGATAATTTCGATGATGTTTATGTTAAGAACAATAAAAAATTCCCTGAAGATGTAAGAGAACAACTTAACATGTCAATAAAGGCAGTGTTTTTGTCCTGGAATTCCGAAAGAGCGAAAGCATACCGGGAGATCAACGCAATTGATAATTCTTTAGGTACTGCAGTAAACATTGTTTCCATGGTCTTTGGAAATATGGGTTCAGATTCTGCAACAGGAGTTGCTTTTACAAGGGATCCAAATACTGGTGAACCTGGTATATTTGGGGAATACCTAGAAAATGCACAGGGAGAAGATGTTGTTGCTGGTATCAGAACTCCTAAGAAAATTTTAGATTTGGAAAAATTCATGCCCAGAGCTTATAACGATCTCATATCTTCTGCCAAAAAACTAGAGCTCCATTATAAGGATATGCAGGATATTGAATTCACCATAGAGAAGGGAAAATTTTATCTGCTCCAGACAAGAAACGCCAAGAGAAGTTCCAAATGTGCAGTAAGAGTGGCTACGGATCTCGTGAAGGAAGGTATAATTGATAAACGGGAAGCGCTACTTAGAATAACGCCTAATACTTTGGATACGCTTTTCCATTACCAGGTCAAGAAAACTGGTAAAGAGAAGGTTCTGGGAACAGGATTGGCTGCATCGCCTGGTGCCGCTGTTGGCTCAATAGTATTTTCATCTGACAGAGCAGTTGAATTATCCAAGCAAAAAAAGAAGGTTGTTCTAGTTCGTCCCGAAACAACTGCCGATGATGTTAGAGGTATGTCTGCCTCTGAGGGTTTCCTTACTCAAAAGGGTGGAATGACTTCTCATGCTGCAGTGGTAGCAAGGGCAATGGGTAAACCTGCAGTGGTTGGTGCAGAAAGTATCACCGTAAATGTAAGAGATGGAACCCTTACGTGCCAAGGCATAGTACTAAGAGAGGGTGACATTATAACCGTGGATGGAACCAATGGTGAGTTCATTATAGGCGTGACTGATCTTGAAAAGCCATCAGTAGGAAACGATACTGATCTTCTCCTAAAGTGGGCAGATGAATTCAGAAAGCTTGGTATCAGGGCAAATGCAAATACTCCAGAGGAGGCTAGACTTGCAAGAAATAATGGCGGAGAAGGTATAGGGCTTGCAAGAACCGAAAGGATGTTTCTAGGTGATGGTAGAATAGAGATAATGAGAGCAATGATTATGTCCAAAACAAGGGAGGACCGACAGTTTTATCTCTCAAAACTACTTCCAATGCAGATATCAGATTTCACTGAATTTTTTAAAACAATGGAGGGGTATCCAGTTATCATAAGACTTTTGGATCCCCCTCTACATGAATTCCTTCCAGATAAGGAAGAAATTATGAATGAGGTGTTTTCATTAAAAATGAAACTTTCTTCAATGAGAGATCCAAAGGAAATTGACGATGCTGTTGCAGTGTTAAGCGAGAAAAACAAGATTTATCAGGTAATTAAATCTCTAGAAGAATTCAATCCTATGCTTGGTTTCAGAGGGTGCAGGCTTGGAATAAGCTATCCTGAGATATATGAAATGCAGGTTAACGCAATAATTAAAGCTGCAATTAATGTATCAAATGAGGGAAAGAAGATATTCCCAGAAATAATGATACCTCTGGTCGGGGAGAGCAGAGAACTGGAAATTCTTAGAGAGAGATTAGAAAAGGTTGTTGAATCAATCGATGGTCATGAAAAGATAAAATACAAATTTGGAACAATGATAGAAATACCGAGAGCGTGTGTCACGGCAGACAAGATTTCAAAGTTCGCTGATTTCTTCTCCTTTGGAACAAACGACCTGACGCAGATGACCTTTGGATATTCAAGGGATGATGCAGAAGGAAAATTTATGTCCAAATATCTCGATAATCAAATTCTCCCAGGAGATCCTTTCAGAACTGTAGATTTTGAAGGCGTGGGGGAGTTAATGAAAATGGCTGTTGAGAAAGGAAGAAAAGGGCAGCCTAAACTTGAAATTGGAATATGTGGTGAGCAGGGAGGAGATCCGGAAACTATAGAGTTTTGCCATAAAATAGGACTTGATTATGTTTCTGCTTCCCCTTTCAGAATACCGGTAGCAAGACTTTCTGCAGCAAGGGCAGCCATAATGGATGTTGGATAAATTTAAGATTTAATCAAATTTTTCTTTTAAATTGTTTAAGTAGATTTGACATCAAAATGAAATAGGAAATTGAAATATGCCAAAGATGCAGGAATCTGAACTGCCACACAGGAATATCATATTGATGGTTCTGATTATTGGAACTATGATGTCTGCTGTTGATTCCACAATAGTGCTTCTAGCATTACCTAAAATCAATGGTGCCCTCGTTACAGATTTCTCCTCATCCATTTGGGTCATCCTCATTTATTTAATGATAGTGGCTATTTTTACAACTCAGTTAGGTTCGGTTGGCGATTCTCTGGGCAGGGGAAAGATATTTTCTTCAGGGATTGCATTATTTACAATCGCATCTGTTGTGTGTGGCTTATCTCCAAATATTAGTATCCTCATTTCAATGAGAGGAGTTCAGGCTTTTGGTGCAGCCATGATGCAGGCAAACTCAGGAGCTATTGTTGCCGACACGTTTAGTCCGAAGATCAGAGGGAAGGCCTTTGGATATACCACACTTGGTTGGAATATTGGAGGAACTTTAGGAATTGTGCTAGGTGGAGTTATTACTTACTATTTGTCATGGAACTACATTTTTCTCATAAATGCCCCCATAGGTCTTGTAGCTTTTATCTTCAGCATAAAATAT
>JAJYDZ010000218.1 GCA_021790415.1 Thermoplasmata archaeon
TTGCAGGTGAATCTGCAGCTATTTTCATGATTCTATCATATCTTCTCTTTGACACATATTTCTCGATTTCATCACGATCAGCTGAAATGAAATCTTCAGGTGTCATATAGGTGCTTAACATGTCAACTGTATCTGCACTGATATCAATGGCATTTGAGAGTCCTGGAAATATCATGTCCAGTGCTCGTATGAGGTTGTTCTTTGTTGTTCTTATTTTGTCCGTAATAACAGAATAAGCTGTTATTGTCTCCCTGAGATTCCTGAAATTCTCAGGTACAACAAATGTATCCTTCTCCTCCCTTATCATGAGGTACTTGGCTATTGATTCCGCATCTATTGTATCGTTTGTTGTCTTTCTTACCCTTGACTTCTTCATGCCTCTCACCTCAAGACCGTTGAGAATGCGAACTGGGAATCCATATGTTCTCAGATGGTTGTATAATGGAATATGGTATATTCCAGTGGATTCCATCCCAATCTTCATCATGGTGCCGGTGGATTTCAGTGTTCTCATGAGATCCGACAGTTCATTGAATCTTTCATTCCTGTTCTCCCTATTGCTTCCCCTGCATAAAATATTGAGGGAATCGTCTATTGCGCAGTAATCAAACTTGTCCTTGGCCATATCTATTCCAAAATATATTTTCAAATCACTCACCCGCCAGATTACCTCCCAATCTCTCCCATTCACCACAGACTTGTCTTTTATCCGCAGATATGCTGCAACATCCCATCCGGGTACTGAATGAGAGAAGGGAGACGCATGCTGTTCCACGAGGAATGATCCTCAAGATCAGGAGCGCGTATCCCTGGCCAGACATGAAATCACATCTGGTTAAAAAGAATATACAAGATCTCATAACAGGACAGTTAATCTCACTGGTGGAAGAGAGACACGGAAGCCTTGAATTTATAAGATGGCCTGATAAGAAGAAAAAGAGAGTACTACGGTGATGATCTCTGGCTGGAATCCGAGGGGAAATCATAGAGGTGCAACCCGAGGTTGGCTTCAAAACGTGATAGACAGATCATTCAAACAATGGAACGGTCGGGCTCTGATCAAAATTTAGGGAATACGTTAGGCAATGAGTGATAAAGCAATTTTATCGTCGGGTACACGTAAATTAATATAATGTTTAAACATAAACATATGTTATGCCCAAAACAATCACCATTAAGAAATCAGTATATGATGAATTAATGGGATTCAAGAAAGAAAATGAAAGTTTCAGTGAGCTTTTAGACAGACTGATCAAATCACAGAGCAAGAAGGATCTCCTTTTATCCCTAAGAGGAAGTGTGGAGTTTGAAGATAAGGAGAAACTTCTCAGTGAGATCAAGAAGAAACGGTGGGAGAAGAAAAATTGATTCTTCTGGATACGGATGTTATCATAGAGGTGCTGGACAAGAACTCTGATCAGGGACAGACACTTATGCTTAGAATCATCAAAAGTGGAGAGGAATACTGTACAAGCTCTGTGAACATGCATGAGGTGCTTTATGGTATAGAAAAATACTCCAAAGATTCTCGTTCAGTATTGCAGATACCAACACTTTCATACAGTAAAAATGACAGTGAACTGTCCACTGCTCTAGAACTAAGCGCCGAAAGAAAAGGAAAATCCGTTCCGAGGATGGATGCGATCATAGCTTCAATAGCAATAAACAATGGATGCTCACTCTTTACTTTAGATGAACATTTTGAAGTTTTCACTGAAAATGGTCTCAATCTGTTCAGATAGATATACAATGGACCGGCGGGATTTGATTAAAGTTTTAAGGGAATACTGTTCATATAATTTGTAATACAATACATAATATTGTGAATTTGTAATCCAATACAAATATTTTTAAATATGTAATGTAATATCAAATGACATGCAAAAAGAAGATATTCTTAAGATTCTGAATTCGTGGAACTTCTGGAGGCATGACCCGGAAACTGGTTTGCTTAGAAATTTTTATGTTAACCGAATAACAACGCTCCTAAAGGATTCAGAGATTCAAATAATTATAGAGACTGGGATCAGACGATCTGGTAAGTCCTTTATAGCGAAGCAGGTGGCAAAAAGGCTTATCAGAGAGAATATATCGAAAAAGCGCATCTTAATTATAAATTTAGAAGATGAACGCTTAATTTATAGGAATTACGACGCCTTACTCGAAATGTATGCAGCTTACAGGGAAGAGATAAATCCTGATGAAAATAGCATTATAATACTGGACGAAGCCCAGGAGGTTGATGGCTGGGAGCGTTTTGTGAGGGGGTTGTCAGAGAAGGGTGAAGCGAAATTTATTGTTACAGGATCATCATCAAAACTACTGGACTCAGAGTATGCCACTCTTTTATCTGGCAGGCAGATCGTGATCTATGTGCACCCGCTTAATTTGCTTGAATACCGGCAATTCACTGGAAGTCAGGATGATATGATCAACTATTTGAAGGAAGGTGGTTTTCCCGCCATAGCCCTTTCTCATAGTAAGACTGACATAATAATCAGCTATTTTAACACAATAATCCTGAAAGACGTCATACAGAGGTTTAGGATTCAGAAGCAGGACATTCTCATAAGACTTGCAAAGTTTTACATTACAAGCGTAGGATCAAGAATAACATTCAATAGCGTATCAAAGTTTCTTAATCTATCAGTAAAGACGGTATACAACTTCTCCCTCTATCTGGAGAAGTCTTACCTTATATTTTTCACAGACAGATTTTCATTTTCTATCAAAACACAGGATAACAGCCCAAGGAAAGTTTACGTCATAGACAACTCTTTCCCATCCTTTCTCGGTATCAATCCCATTGAAATAAAGGGGAGGCTTTTGGAGAACGCCATTGCGGATACTCTATATTTGATTTCCAGGCATAATCTTGACCTCCATTTTTATTACTGGAATGAGAACAACAGAGAAGTGGATTTCATAATTAAGGATAAACAACATTATGAGGCCGTCCAGGTTGCGTATTCTGTAAAAGAAGAGAGGACAAGGGTCAGGGAAGTGGAGGGATTAATAGACTGTGCTGCACGACTTAATTTGAGCAATGTGGAGATTGTCACTATGGACTATGCCAGTGAAGAGATAATAAACAACATTAGCATAAAGTACGTCCCAGCTTCAGAATGGATTGAGAACAAGCTCAAGCAGTATAGGTTGTCTTAGATTTATGGTTGCGAACCTTTTCTCAGTTAAGCACTCATGCCCGTAGAGGTCTCAAATTTCACTAAATTTCAGATTCTGCAATGTTTGTAAAAGCAGTTCTTGACAACTAACCTATATATTGGACGATCTTAACACACACTTTGAGTCTTGATTCGGGGAAATGTAGGAGATTAACATGGAAAGTCCATGCTACAAGAGTTTTAACTTCACTATTGGCGCCAATTAGAGACCAACCATGCATCAAACCGAAAGAGTCTGCGGACGTCAAAAATCCGAGACGATAGAATAGACCTCTCGGAGATCGACTAAAATTCCAATAAAACACTAAGGAGCAAAGGTTATTATAAATTGTCGACAATAGCGCAGGTAACATGCCGAGATACTTCATAGCAGTTATACCTCCGGTTGCTTTTTCCAGCAAAATTGTGGCTTTCCAGAATATGCATCCTGAAAACTGGTTAGCCGGAGAAGTTGAGCCCCACATTACCGTAAAGGCACCAAATGGATTGGGTGATGATCTTGAATGGCTCGAATCCGTCAAAATGGTGTGCAGATCCTTCTGCCCCTTCGATGTAAAGATTGAAGAGCCAGATACTTTTGGAACTTCCGTACTTTTCCTGAAAATTTATTCCCCGGGAATATTGGAACTGCACAGAAAACTTGCAGGACTTTTTGATTCTTCTTCAGCAGAGATTCTGGAGAACTTCGAACTTGATTATTATACGCCGCACATATCTTTATCTATTGCTGGAAACGGGCTTTCTGAAGAATTACTGGAGATGATCAAAAAGGAAGCGAATTCTCAATTCACGTCTCCTCTAGAGTTCAAAGCAAACTATGCAAGAATTACAAGGATAGATGACGGAGGAAAGTACAGCATGTTCGAGGATATTCTCTTCAAATGTGATCATTATTGAAAGTACCATTTGATTCCAACATGAAGAAGATCTCCTGTTGTTGAATGAATGATCCTGTCGAAAACAAGTCACTGTGGACCGGTCGTGATTTTAGCCAATTTGCTTGATAAAGTTGGACCTAATCGGAATATTTACATATTGATTTGATATGTGGGAAATAAAGTGGGAATGACTCAAGAAACGGAGATAGATAAAAAAGGAAGAATTGTAATTTCGAAAGATGTCAGGAGTTCGCTGGGACTCAAGAGTGGGATGAAGGTGAAAATGCACATTGAATCTGACAAACTGATAATTGAGAAGTCTGTATCTCCTGAAGAATTTCGTGCCAGGATGAGAGGATTCATCAAGAAGGGGTCTAAAGTGCCCATAAGTGATCCTATGGACCTC
>JAJYDZ010000219.1 GCA_021790415.1 Thermoplasmata archaeon
CATACAAATTCTCTCCTTCTCCCTACATGACCAAGTAAGAACTCTATGAGCTATCTGGTTCCGTAGAGCCAGCCAATATGAAGTTTTGATCTGGGAAATTGTGTCAGAATCTTACAACCTATCTTTGAGTAGCTGAGATCGCATACCGAATCGTCAGTGCCTCTTTCAGTGATATACCGCTCGTAATGGTTAATTATCACATTTCATTGGTCCGACATGCAAAAAAGAGTGAGGAACGCCATTGTAGCCATAACAGTTTCTGCCGTCCTTGCAATCTCATTCTATGCCTTATACGACTATACCTACAATGTCGCATGGCAGAAGGGCTTCAACGACGGATTCTCCGACGGGGAATCCTGGACGATGCAGCAGATGGGGAGCACATCTATAATCTTTCCAGGACATAACCTATCGTATCCAATATTTTCCCAGTATTCGCTTCTCCCGCTGAACACCTCCCAGGGATATTACAGAGGATCCGTGCTCTACGGATTCCAGATAGGGGAGGTGAACAAAACAACGGGGATCGTTAACTGGACAAACCTTTCTGAAGTTGCAATTGAGGTCGTATTCCAATGCGGTCCCTATGTAGCAAGCACAGGGTGGATCAAAGCTTCCAATAGTTCCATTGGAGGTGCGCTATCATTCAATCTCTCTTGGATCGAAGTAGTTCACTATGCCGCTTATCTACTTATTTCCGCCTCCAGCCCCAACGGCACACCAGTGGAACTGTTTTTCTCGCAGCCTCTTACCATCTGGCCAGATTATGACCCGTTTCAATAACTGCTGGGTCCCGTAAGGCTTTAATGCATTTACTTGCCGTTGAATGACTAATCACTCCAGTATCCAGACTCAGATGGGGTGATCCTTGTGCTCTTTATTGTAGTTCCTACCTCCATAACGGTCTTAGTGGATAGCGTTTTAAAAAGATGGATTGAAGGAATGGGGGAATATGGCCACCGCCACCTCCCCGCCCCCCTGTCCCTTCGAACCCGGACTCTACATGTGCCCGGATGTTCGACGGCACAATCCAATGGTTCCACCATCTTCCAAGCGATTACCAATCATTCTGGGAAGGCTATCCCAGGAGACTAGAAGTGAAACAAAATTAAAAGTGATGAAAGTTGTTACAGCTTTCAGGGTAGTAGATCAAGAGACCTATCCTTCATCTTTGACCAGATTACAAGGTCAGGAAAATGTAAATCAATTTTATTTACTCTCTGAGGTCAGCTTAGCCAATTCACCCATTAAATCAAGATATTCGACTATCGCCTTTTCTCCCTCATTCGTTATAATAATAATAGTTCTTGGGCCTCCACGCCTAAGGAAACCATGCTCTATTCTAATGTAACCGCTCTTCTCCAGCAGCGATAAACTGGTACTTAACGAGCTCTTTGATACTTTGACAGCAGTTAAAATATCTGTGAAAGTGGCTTTCTTCAAGGCAAGGAGTACGATAAGTATGCCCGCTCTTGTCGAGTTAGAGAGTGATCCTAATGATGACAATCTCTCAATCAACAACGAATCAACATTCCTATTCTTCGAATTCTCTGGTTTCATACCCTAACAAAAGCTCCATTGGTGCATTAAAAAGTGACCTTATGCTTGAAAAAATGAAGACTGGCTCTGCATAAACAAATCCCATAAGACCAATTTTCGGCACTGTAACTAGAATTGCCGCAATGGTCAGGCTTATAAGAAATGCCCAGTCCTCCAGCCTAAATTCTATTAAGACGTCTCCCTTCTTCCTAAAATTCCTAAACCAAATTAATGCCATTTGAAGGACCCATATTAATGGGAATAAAACTGCAATCTCGATATAGCCAAGCAATATTAGAGCTATAAAAAAAATCCATGGCCAAAACGACCTTAAGAATGATACTATATTGTAATTCAGAATGGACCTTATCATACTTCCTTTCATTTTCCTATTTTCCAGGAGTGCCATGGCATATCGCATTCTTCCAAACGACCTAAAACCTGATAATTTTGAAGCATACCATACCCCGAATCCGCCAATCGCCCAGAAGATAAATAGGAGTTCCAGAGAATTAGATGTAATGCTTATGAAGAATGAAACAATCACGAAAATGGAGAAGGTTCCATAGAATACACCGATGCCTCTTCTGGCTCTGAACCTAAAAAATCTCAAAGCAATATTTTTTGTGTCCTCTGTCAATTTTATCAAATTCTCGTAATCTATGCTCGAAACCTCAGGGCTGGTCGTATATAACTCTACCTCCCTTCGGATTCTGAAGAGAAAATGACTGCTTCTTCATACTTTTGTAAAGATTATGAAAGCTTAAAAATTTCTAGAGTTCGCAATACGAACTATTATTCCATCTTTAATACCTCATTACTTTATCGCTACTATGATTGCAAAGTCAAAAGAGGATATTGAAGATTCTTTCTCTTTTCAGAGGATGAAAGGCATATTTGAATATGAACTAAGATGGGACCTTAGGAAGAAGAAGGTCTTATTCGCAATATCCTTCGTATTGATTGTAGTCACAATTATAGGAGTATTCTTTAGGTATTTCTTCACAGGAGGAAATCCTAGCAATTCAGATTTCGAGTGGAGTAACATAATAATCATACTAACGAATGGTTTCATATCCGGTTTATTCCCGCTGATTATTGGTGGTGCGATTTCAGTCGATTCAGTTGCGTGGGAGATTGATAAGGGTACAATTATTCCACTACTTTCGCAACCGGTAAAAAGAAGCGAGATTTACTTTGGAAAAATTGTGGAAAAATTCCTCATCATATTATTGCTTTCTCTTCTGCTGGTTTTTCTTTCTCTGGTTTTGTCAATAATAACCGTTGGGAGGCAGGAATATTTGATTTGGTTAGTACCAGTTGCGCTCGCTTTCCTGTTGGAGACAATGGTATTCGTATCTCTAACATTTATGCTTGGTGCTTTGATTAAACAATCAGGATTCATGATGCTTATGCTTACAGGAATATATTTATCCATTCTCATAGGCAGCGTCTTGCTAATGCTAAAACAGGGTTTCCATCTCTGGATGACATTAATCCCATTGGATGGCGTAAATAATTTGATGATATCGATTCAACAATTCTTCCTCAGGCCAAATGGAACCATATTCGTAAACTACAATTTAGGTTCTGAGTTTTCCAGAGGAACATGGGTAAATGTTTCGCAGTTATTACTTTATAGTATGCTAGGTTCTATTCTATCGGTAATTATATTCATTATTATTGGATATGTAGCTTTTTATAGATTTGAGGTAAAAGGGTGATCAAATGTCTGAATTGATGAAAATAGTAGGACTGAGAAAAAATTATGGATTAAATTCCGGCATTGAAAATGTAAATATGAGGGTTTCAACTTCTACGATACACGGTTTTCTGGGACTAAATGGTTCTGGGAAAACAACAACAATGAAAATTATAATGGGATTGCTCAGAAGAGATGGCGGCTCTATTGAATTCCAAGGTGAGGAATATGACCCTGAAAATTTAATACATAGGGCTAGGATTGGATTTTCAACCGACATACCGTATTTTCCTCCCTATCTTACAGGTGAAGAATTGTTACTGTCGTACGGTAAAATTAGAAGCTCTTCTGGTCGCGGAATGAAATTTGACACTCATAGATTATTGAAATTAGTCAATCTCGATGATCAAAGGAATAAAAAGATTGGGAAATACAGCAGAGGTATGTTGAGTAGGCTAGGAATTGCTGTATCTTTAATAGGAGATCCTGAAATGATGATACTTGATGAACCAACATCAGGACTTGATCCAGCCGCGGCAGTATCGGTTAGAGATCTTCTCGGTGACTTAAGGAGAGAAGGGAAAACAATTCTATTATCTTCTCATCTTCTCGGTGAAGTTCAAGAAATGTGTCAGGCTGTTACGATCATACATAAAGGGGAAACAATGATGGAAGGGTCGATTGAAGATATCTCAAAGAAGTTCAGCCACAATAACAATTATACCATACAATTTAACGGAATGTCCGATGAACTTGTTTCTGAAATTGAACACATATATGGAATCAAAGATATCAGAATTTTAGATAAGAGTAGTAATGTGCTTGATATAAGCGCTTCGGGCGAAAATGATCTTAGAGAAATAATTGCCAAGACCGCAGTTAAAAATGGCGTTCTAATGATTTCATTCGTTAAAGATAAGCAATCTTTGGAAGATCTCTTTCTTAAACTAGTAAGTGATTATAATGGACACAAAAACTGAATCTCAGTGACGTGCTCCCTCACAATTTGAAAGTATGCCTACGCAGTGAGAAATGACCCCCTGTCCTTGAAGGGCATAAAAGGCGTTCCATAAGTGGTCCGCTTGGCTCAGGAAGAAATCAATCTGTTCAAGAATAGTCTTCTAAGAAACTCTCTGGTATCATCTTTCAGATGCAATAACAGATCGTCTAGATTCATGTCGGAAATCCAGTTTTCTCTAAGATTCTTGTTTTATTGTTTTATC
>JAJYDZ010000220.1 GCA_021790415.1 Thermoplasmata archaeon
ATAACTTTGTTTAATTCTCCTATTAGTTCAAGTATCTGTGCCTGAGTTGTCACGTCCAACGCTGTAGTTGGTTCGTCCGCAATTAACATTTTTGGATTGGATGCAAGCGCCATGGCAATCATTGCCCTCTGCTGCATACCGCCGCTCAATTCATGAGGATACTCATCAATTACCACTTCAGGTCCGGCCAAATTAACAAGTGTCAGCAGTTCCAATACCCTCCTTCTTGCTTCCTTGTGAAATATTCCTAGAACTCTATTGCTGAAGAATCTCATTTGGAGCCTTAATTTGAAGTACTTCTTCTTTGACATTGCTCTGTAAGCCCTTATCTTAGCTTTTACCTCCTGAGCATGTTTTATTTCACCCATCCTTTCGAACTGAATCTGATTAAGTGTTAATTCAAAGATTTTCTTTTCAATAGTATAATAGTTTCTTATTTCCTTTATCCTGTCAATATTAATTTCCCTTTGGTTTTCTTCAATCATACGTGCTATTTGTTCAGCAACATATTTCTGATCTGTGACGTGATCCAGAAGAGATGTTATGGAAGCCTCCAGATCCGGGATTCCAAAATTTCTGGTCCATTGATTAATGATCTTTTTTCTTGCCGAATAATCATTTATCTCCGTGAGTTGGTCAAGCAGTTGGTCAACATCGGTTGTTTTCATCGTTTCCCTTTTGATAATGGAATCTGCCATTCCAATTATGTTATGGAGCATAATTGCCTCAGAAATCTGATTTCCAATTGTGATGGTAGGATTCAGTGCAAGAAAAGGCTCTTGGAAAATCATTGATATCTTGTTTCCCCTGATTTTAGAGAGTATGAAATTATGCCTCTTTATGGCGCCCTTGTTCCTTTTAATCTTGACATCTGTCTCAGATCTGATCCTTATCTTCGCAAGAGACTTCAGATCCGAGAGAATGTTAAAATTATCAATAAATATCTCACCTTCAAGAATTCTTCCAGGAGGATCTGGTATAAGGTCCATTATTGATGTTGAAGTAACACTCTTACCGCAACCACTTTCTCCTACAAGCCCATAGACTTCTCCGGGGTGTATTTTAAAGGAGACATGCTCTAGTGCTTTAACTATTCCCTTTGACGTGAAAAACCTTGTAACCAGATTGTTAACTTCGATATATGGAACTCTGTCCTGTTCTGTTTTAATTTCTTCCTTTGTAATCATATATTTATCTCCTCAATTTGGGGTCTAAAACATCTCTTAATCCATCTCCAAATAAATTTATTGAAATCGTAAATATGAGTAGAAACATTGCCGGTATAACTGGGGCATACCAGCCAGGAAGAAGCAAAAATCCATCTGAGTTGCTAATCATAGAACCAAGCTCGGGTGTGTATGCAGTTAAATGCAGAAAGCTCAGGGGAAGGAAAGCCAGAGTTGCAAACAGCAATATGACACTTCCTATATCAAGTGAAACCTGAACGAATACCGGGGAAAGAACATTTGGAATCACATGGACAATGACATTTCTTACCCTTGATGATCCAGATGCGGTTGAGGCTTCTATGAATTTCTGAGACTTGACTGAAAGAGTTATGCTTCTCGTCAATCTTGCATAAGTGGGCCACCATATTACAATCAGCGAAACTGATATTATTGTCAATGGTGGAACTGTAATACTGTCAGCAGCAAAAACCTGATTCAATACTGTAACCATGATTATGGCAAATATTAGAAAGGGTATGCTGAAGAAAATATCCGTAATCCTCATTACCACTTCATCAACTAGTTTACCAAAATATCCGGAAAATGTTCCTATAAATATACCAATTACGGCTCCTGATATTACTACTATAGCAGAATCCCATATATCATTGTATAGAGCAGCCAACATCGCTGGAAGTATTGGAATTTGGGCATATGTCGTTCCGAGAAAATAATACCATCCCTTTGAAAAAGTTGGGGGGGTCGGTTGGTAAGCAGCACCAGGATGAGGGCCAGTAAATCTAAGTAAAGTTGTTACCGCTCCTGGTCCTACACCCAAGTATTGAGGATAAACTACATCCAATATTGCAAAGAACAGGTAAAATGATGTTATCATAAGTCCTGTCAAAGCGAGCTTGTTTTTTACCAAAAGCTTCAGAGTATCCTTAAGTTCTTCTAACCTCGGATTCCTCTTCTTTTCTGTCTTATTTGCGCCGGGGATCATATTTACTGTTTCCAACTTTTATCACCTCAATATCTAATTCTCGGGTCCATCAATGCGTATATAACATCAACAATTAAATTTGCCAAAACGAGTACTATTCCAAAGAACAATGTAGTTCCAAGTATTCCAAAGAACTGGATATATCCGCCTGTAACGGTCGATAAAGCAAATCTCCCCAAGCCATTTAAATCATAAACCTCCTCAATAACCACGACTCCTCCAAGGAGACCTGAAAATACTAGTCCAAATACTGTTATTGAAGGAAGAAGGGCGTTTTTCCTTACATGTTTTCTCAAAACCTGCTTCTCCGGGACTCCTTTCGCCCTTGCAGTCTTAACATATTCCTGATTCGAAGCATCCACCATCCCTGCCCGTATAAATCTCAGAAGGGCTGCCAGCAAACCATATGTGAGTGCTAAGACAGGTAGAACTAGATGACCAAACGCTGCAGCAGCCAACGAGAAATCTCCGTGTAGCAGTGAATCAAATACAAGCATGTGTGTTGGTGTTGACATCTGCGTTCCCCCAATGCTTTTTATCCACGAATGGTGCGTGTAGGATGGATAGCCCTGCCCTTTTATAAACGAAGGGAAAAATGGATTGACAGCCATCTGTAGAATTAATGCGAGAAAGAATGTTGGCATGGCATAGCCACTAAGTGAAAATACCCTTCCAACCTGATCTGAAACGGAATTTGGTTTTGAACCAATATATGTTCCTAGAGGTATGGCAATGATAAACGAAAATATGACGGTAAATATCGCTATTTCAAGTGTCACCGGAAAATACAGTATTATGCCCGATAGAACCGGTCCGGTGTAATATGAACCGACTCCGGATGAACTAGGATACATAAACCCCCAGTTACCGTGCATGAGATTGTTAACATAAATTAGGAATTGCTCCGGAATAGGCAGATTCAATCCAAGTGTTATACGAGCTTGGGCTTCCTGCTGACTTGGTGTTGGTGACCCAGGGGGGAGATGATAATTGACGAATTGCTGAAGGATGAATGATTGAGGGAGAGCATTCAATAATATGAAGGTCAGGAGCAGCAAACCCAAAAGTGTCGGTATTAAGACAAGTAACCTTCTAATGATATAATACTTTAGTTCCATGTATTAACACGAAAAAAAAATTAGTATTTAAGTTCTTTGGTGAAAAATTCTTGTAAGCCAATTTCCTAAATTCCCATGGTATTAGGCACTATGACCTCTATCTTCTCAAAGAGTTTCTTCTGTTCTTTGGTCAGTTCCTGTATAACGATCTCTTTGTCGAATACTTTGCATTTCAGGTTTCGTAATGTGTCAAATGCCATTTCCACTGATCCGATCTCTTTCTGTACCTCCATATATACTATGAGGGAGAGAAATATTATGAACAGGTATCCCCTCAAAGCCTCTTCACCATGAACCCTGAGAGGAAGTAACGAAAGATCATCCTTGGAGTATGAGTATGCTTTTTCCACAAACTGCCTTGTGTAATATAGGGGAATAAGTTGATCCCTCTCAATTGATTGTGAACTCATGAGAACCATGAACCCTTTCCTCTTTACCGCAAATGGATCATAATCATCCATATGCTTCAGCATATACCTTCTCAATTCTCTTCCCCTTCTTTCAGGATCTAGAACAATGTGCATGAAAACATTGTGATTGGCGAATTCTGTCATAGTAGAGGATATGAACATGATCCTGTTTCCGTATTTTACCGCCTTTCCCGGATTTTCAATATCTGCTGCGGATTCAACCAGATCATGGTATATTACCCTGTTTGCAGGGGCCCTCATCAGGAAATCAATCTTCTTTTCCATCATTAATTTGATATTGCCTTCGGAGAAGAAACCCGCATCCATAATACTGAGACCGGGTTTGATTCCAAGTTTCTCCATCTCGCTGTTGGTTGCGGAAAGAGTGGAAACATCCATGATGCTTCCCGGAATATGCCTGAAATAAAGGGGACGATTCCTTTTCCGATCCATTACTAATATGAGTTTGATCTCCTCATCCATTGTTTCAGAGGAATATCCCCACTGTGTCATTTCCAGATCGATCTGGTTGGGAAGCGCTGTTGTATCAATGGATATACCCTCTTCCGGCTGTGTCAGGTATATCTTATAGAAATCCCTTATGATAGATTCATCTCCGAACTTTATCAGCACTTCGGATATTCTCTGTAAGATCATTTCACCTGTGGCAAGATATCTTGCAATATTGCCTTCATACCATATGCCTGCCCTTCTCATGGATGTTTTGCCAAGTATGCGGTAAAGCACCAGAGGGAGTACA
>JAJYDZ010000221.1 GCA_021790415.1 Thermoplasmata archaeon
TGACAGTTCATCAGGCAAAGGGTTTAGAATGGCCAATAGTTTTTCTGTTCTCCCTACTAAACAGCCGCTTTCCGAACAAAAAGGTCGGCAAACCTCAAGAATGGTTTGGAATCCCGAAAAAGGTATTCGATGTCCAGAGATATGAAGGTACTCAAGAAGATGAAAAGCGACTTTTCTATGTTGCCATAACTAGACCCAAAGATGCATTAGTCTTATCATATTTTAAAAATTTATCCAAAAACAGAGCTAAAAAAAGCAGATTCTTAGACGATCTTGATTTAACCGCACTTGTCGAATTAAAAGATACTGAAGGGCTTCCAACGATTGACACTAAGCAACAAGAAGAAAAGGAGGAAATGCAGACGTTTTCAGCAAGTGATATAATACTTTACTCTAGATGCCCATACCAATTCTTATTGAGAAATGTTTGGGGGTATCAACCTAAAATTAATGAGTTCATAGGCTACGGAAAAGCACTACATTTTTGCTTGAGCGAATCTAGGGAATCGATAATCCATGGTGACACTCCAAAAGAAGCAGTAGCAAAGTCGGCAGATGACAACTTTTTCCTACCATACATAGACTCAGCAAAGAAAGAACAGATAAAGAACGGCGCAAAAGCAAAGCTCGTAACATTCGCTACAAAATTTGCAGACGATCTTAAGAAAGTGAAAGAAGTCGAATACCGCATAGAGTTTCCAGTAAGTAAATCTACAATAACGGGAAAGGTTGATGTAATATTGAAAACTAAAGATAACGAAGAGGTTAGAGATTACAAGACGTCGGATCAAATAACTACGCCACAGGAATTTGCCCTACAAATACAATTGTATGCAATTGGACTTAAGAACCTGGAAAGAAACATAAAAAGCGGTTCGTTAGCGTACATAGAAGAATGCAAATTGGCATCGGTAGATATAACAGAGTCGGCACTTGGTAAAGCTTTAAAGTATGCAACAGACATGGTTGATGGTATAAATAATAACAAGTTTGATGCAAAAGTTGGTGAGCAATGCAAAACTTGCGATATGCTGGAATTATGTAAATATGCACAATCTTATAAAATTGAAAGGGTGGTGTCATGGATGAAAAAGAAAAAACAATAAAGGAACTAACATTTCAGGTTGAAAAATTAAAAAATCAGATAAAAGAAATTAAAACCAAGAAAAAGTATGGTTTGGTTTGGGATGAAGAAAAAGAAAGGGAGACCGTAGTTGAGGAGTGTCAGCGTAAATTGCCAACCCTAAAGGAAATTGAGAAAAATAAGATATCGAAAGACAAAACATTGCCAATTAACATAATGATAGAAGGAGATAACTACCATGCTCTATCCGTTTTGAATTACACACACAAAAATAAAATAGACGTGATTTATATCGATCCACCTTATAATACTGGAGCAAATGATTGGAAATATAATAACTGTTTTGTAGATATAAATGACGCTTATAGACATAGTAAATGGCTAAACATGATGTCGAAACGATTGAAATTAGCCAAAAATCTACTTAAAAGTAATGGTGTACTTATTTGCACTATAGATGAAAACGAATTTTACCGATTAGGCTGTCTTCTAGAAGAAATCTTCGATGGTTATGAGATCCATTGTATAACAATAATACACAATCCTAGGGGGGTACAAGGTAACAATTTTTCATATACCCATGAATATGCATACTTTCTATTTAGGAATGGACTTAAGGTTATAGGACCACGGAAGCTTAAGGAGGAAGAAATAACCGAGAGCAATCTAAGAAACTGGGGTGGGGAATCACTTAGGAGCGATGCTCGTAACTGTTTTTATCCAATTTTAGTAAAAGATATGGAAATTATTGGCTTTGGTAATGTGCCGAAAGATGATTTTCATCCCAAAAAGCAAGCCGAAGAGAAAGGTGACACTTATTATGTGTGGCCTATAGATGTTAAGGGGGTCGAACACAAATGGAGGTATGCAAGACAAAGTGTAGAAGCAATAAAAGATTTATTAAAAGTTAAACAAAATAAAGATAGGATTGAAATTGAAATAAAGAAAGATTATGGTGTAATTAAGACAGTATGGCAAGATAGCAGATATGATGCCGGAATCTATGGGACGCAACTAATACATGCTTTGGTCCCAAGCGCGCATTTTGACTTTCCAAAGTCAGTATATAATGTTTTTGATTGTATTTCACCAATTATATCTACAAGGAAAGATGCAACTGTTCTTGATTTTTTTGCAGGATCTGGGACGACGGGTCATGCAGTTTTGATGTTAAACAAAAATGATGGTGGCAAAAGAAAATTTATTCTATGTACTAATAATGAAAATAATATTGCGGAGGAGGTCTGTTATCCAAGAGTCAAGAAAGTAATTGAAGGACATAAAGATTACCCCGATATAACCAATATAACTGCAAATCTAAAATACTTTAAAACAGATTTTGTTGATGTAGACGGGCTGTATCACGTTTCAGATGAGCAGAGAATAAACTTGACTTACAGAGCTGGAGAGATGATAGCACTCAAAGAATGCACTTTCTCGGAAGTCGAAAAGAACGAATGGTGGCAAATATTTACGAATGGACCTAAACACACCGCCATCTATTTCAAAGAAGATAAGTCTAAACTGAATAAACTGGTTAAGCAACTTTCAACTATAAAATCAGAAGTCGTGTTGTACATATTTAGTTGGGGGAAGAATGAATACGCAAATGAATTTCCAGAATACAAAAATATCAGAGTTGAAGACATTCCAGAGCCAATAATAAAAGTTTACGAAGAAATAAACAAGTTAGCTTAATGGTGCAAAAATGATTAAATTAAAACCCTTTCAAGAAAATGCAATTTTTGAACTTAGAAAGCAATTTCTAGCGCTATGGAAATCTAACAATCGGAGAGTTCCACTCGTTTTTAAAGCTCCAACGGGTAGTGGGAAGACAATAATGGCAGCTCAATTACTGAAAGACTTAACCGGGGATCCGCAATTTGATGCGGATAAAGCATTTATTTGGATTAGTTTTAGTGAAGACTCCTATTTACAGAGTAAGAAAAAGTTAGCTGACTACTATGGTGGAGCCGGAGTACTTGATCTTCTAGATCTCAATGATATGGAAAGAAAGAAACTAAACAAAAACAACATATTTTTTATAAATTGGCAGAAATTAAAAGATTCTAACAAGGATGGCAGGCGCCTGCGCAGACCTGATGAAAAGACAGACGGCGAAGAAGGCAAATTTGACGAATTTATTAGAAATACCCACACAGATAAAAGAGAGCTAATATTAGTTGTTGATGAAGCACATCGTGATTCTGACACCGAACTTGCCGAAGAACTTATAGATCTTATAGACCCAAGGATAATTCTTAAGATTACAGCTACACCAAAGCATATTCCGGATGTTTCTGAGATAAACCACAAACGAGCTGGATTTGTAGAGGTGGATAGAGATGAAGTTGTTGCAGCAGGTTTAATCAAAGAGAAGATTATAACCCAAACGAAAGAAGATATTGAAAAATTAGAGAAAAGAGAGATAGACCAAGATGAACTGTTGTTGAAGCTAGCTTTTAACAAGAGAAGAGAGCTTCAAGGATATTATGATAACTTGGGTCTCAGAGTAAACCCGCTAGTGCTAATACAATTACCAAATGACGACAAAGCCAGAAAAGAAACGCTTGACAAGTCAAAGCTGGATATAGTTAAAGAATTCTTAAGCAAGAAAGGTATCAAGGAAAAGGATATTGCAATATGGCTCTCAGATAAAAAAGAGAATCTTGACGAAATAGAAAAAAATGATTCGGAAGTATCCTTCCTCATTTTCAAGCAAGCAGCAGCTACTGGATGGGATTGTCCAAGAGCCTCAATATTAGTTATGTTTAGAGAAATCAAAAACCCAATCTTTCACACTCAAACTATCGGTAGGATACTCAGAACCGTAGATGGGGCATTTTATTCAATTCCAGAATTAAATCAGGGATATTTATTTACAAACTATGAACGAAACACAATACAGCTGCCCGAAAATAAACATAGTAAAAACAAACCATTTATCTATAAAAGTGTAAGGAAGTCTAATATAAAACCCCTTCAACTAGAATCCACATTTTTAAGTAGAACAGACTATAACGACCTTGGTGATTCATTTCAATTAACATTCAAGGAAGTTGCTGATGAATATTTTGGTCTAAAAGGGAAGGAACTTCTTAATTACGCCAAGAAGAAAATTGAAGAGAGAAGATTGGAATTGAAAGAAGCTAAAGTAAGAAATGACTTAATAGTAAACGCAGAGATTGAAGATTTTGATAATTTTGTTGAGGAGATCCGACACAAAGGCGAGGATTTAAGCGAAGATACTTCTAAAAATGATATTGAAAGATTGTATAACCTGTTATGTTATACTATAGTTGCAAAGCAAACAGACGAATATAAAAAATTTGCTCCGGAGCGATCGTGGGGTAAAGTAAAAACAGCATT
>JAJYDZ010000222.1 GCA_021790415.1 Thermoplasmata archaeon
CTTTTATCGGAAGTGTCCTGAATTCCCGGAGATTCTCGAGAATTCTAACTTTCTGCGTAGATTTCAGTGCTTTTTCGAGAAAATATATTGTGAAGAAAGCGAATATAAGTTCCGGAGTGTGCATCCTTCCTCCAGAGAGAATACCGGAGGTGAGATTGCTCGGCATCAGGGTATAGAGAAGAGCAGCTATTCCTGCCGTTTTTTTCCCGAAAATCTCCTTTGTGATGAGATATACCGGAATAATCAATAGTGCACCAAAGACTGCGTTGAATTCTTCAAACGCATAAAATGCAGCGGTCTGAACGCTCACAAACGGGGAGAATAGCTCAGCTACGAGTACTATGAACCAGTGGAAAAATGGATTCCTGGGGTTTGTTGTCCCCAGAGGATAATTCATCAACGGGTCGAAAACCAGCTGGTGATGTGTGGCCAGAATATGCAGTATTATGATAAAATTATAATACGGGTCACTGCCACCCGATGTCGGTAGTGTAGAAATACCGCCGCCGTTAGAAAATGTTGCACCCCAGTAGAAATAGTTGGAAATGAACAGGTAGAATGCTACAAGTACTCCAACGACGATGGTTTCTGCATGCTTTGAAATGTTTGTACTGATTGAATTTTTGGGCTCGAACTGTATATCCATTAACGTCGTACCTGAGATGCTCTAATATAATCTACATATAAAAAACTAACCAGAAGGTTGTTGAATTCACATTTTTTGATAAAATTTGATCGATGATTCAAACAACATAAACCAATCGCTCATGATCCGGATCATAATCTATCAACTTTGCATACCTTCCCCAGTTAAGAATCAACCTGAGAGTTGAACTGATGTCTTCAGAGGGGAAGTTCTCAGCAAGGAATTCCTCGAATTCCTCTTTGTCCATGTCGTTTATCTTCAGGCTCCTGAACTTTTTGATTATAGAATGAAATGGCTCAAGATTTCTCAAAAGTTCTTTCAGGATCATTTTGCGTTTTGTAACATTTGATTTGAGAAATTCCCTGCCTTTATCTGTAAGCGATACGTCCCCCTGATCCACATTCACCAGAGTCAGAGCCTCAGCGTCGTTTAGCAGATTGATTAATGTGGTTCTCTCTTCGTCGAGAGAATCATCAAGAGTTGCAATGTCAACAGATGTCTCCATATCTTCAAGTATTTCTAGCAAACCAACGAGGTCCCCAACGCTTTCAGTTTCTAAAAGATGCATTTCCGGCTTACGTTCTATATTTTTCTGAGTTTAAATTTTTTATGATTAGCTCGTGAGAAAAATATAATTCTTGATTAATGCTCATCGATCAATGGATATCCCACCCCGGCAAAATAAGGTACGACAACAGATCATAAGGATTCTGAAAAAAGCTGGATCAGAAGGTATCCCTCAAAAAGAAATGGAACTGAATCTGGGTATTTCGAAGTCCTATTGCTCTGAACTCCTCTCTGAATTAGAACGGAGCGGCCTGATCATAAGGGACAGGGAAGCAGGACTTAACAAGCACATATATTACGTCCAGCATTATCCTGCACCACTTCACGGACTTATAAGAGTTGGTCTTTTGAGATCATCAGAATACGTATTGCTTATTTCGTCCATAATAGAAGTTTTCAAGGAATCACCCGTTCAGATTAACTTCAGGTTCTACAATAGCACTTTTAAGATAACCGAAGATCTCGTAAATGGTTCACTGGACATGATCGCAGCACCTACAGCAACTTTGCTTTTATCCGCCGTTACCAGAAATAACATAAGAGTTCTATCCGGTGTTGCTTCAGGAGGATCTGGCATCCTTAAGAACAAAAATCAGGGAAATGATTCCATACTGACAACCGAGACGTCCTCCATGGCTTCCATGGTGAGACAGGTTCTACTCCGGAAAGAAGCCGACAGCATAGAACCTTTTGATGATCCCAGAAAAGCTGTTAAGAAATTCCTCACGGAAAAGTTCAGCATGTTAGCAATCTGGGAACCTTTCTACTCTGACCTGCTTCGAATTGAAACAGTTACACCTATACTGGAATATGACGATTTCTTTCGTGACTTCCCTTGCTGTTCACTCGCTGCGAACAGTAAATTTCTTGAAACAAACATGGGAATAATGCAAAGATTACTTACTGACTATAGCAATAATAACGCCATGGGTGATCCAGCTAGTTCGTCTGCTAAACAATCTGTACGCCTCATTGCCTCTGCAACCGGAATCAGCATCGACAGAGTAAGTGAAAGTCTGAAAAATTATGATTTCTCTACGAAGAAAATTAAGAAATCAGTCCTACTGGATTTTGGTATAACTCTCACCACCAGGCAGATTCAAAAAATCTTCCTTGATAGCGTATTAATTTAGGATCAGGTTCAGTTGCGTAAGATTTATTTCAAGCATAGTAACTGGATTCCTTATTTCGAACCTGTCAAGAACAGCCGGGTGCATTTCGCCAATTATTCCTATTGCAGCTTTTCCAATAGATATTTCTCCACATCTTCCAGATATAAGAGATTCTGCATTTCCAGGAGCTATTTTGAGTTCAGTGATGCCGAGACGGATTGCAAGACTGTCCATAATCTGCTTGATGTTGGAGAAGTTGGAACTTGAATTTTCTATTGCGACACACAAATTAGTGTGTTGTTCCATACCCACAAGTACGCTTCCAATTTCAAATACTTTTTGGGGGAGATTCCTTCTGGAATTCAGCCTGAAGAAATCCATGATCCCCAGATAAAGTCTATCCCTAATAACGCTGAAATCGAGGCTCTTCGGGTTCAATATTTCAGCAGAACCTGAATATTTCAGGTCTTCATAAAAGGAGTTGGAAACTACCACAAAACTCATCACTTCCTGAAATCCCAGACCAAGCATTATTGTTCTAACTTTATTAAAAAATGTATTTGCAAACTTCTCTCTTCCAGCAAGATCAATAGTTGGTTTCACGTTAGTAATATTGCTGTATCCGTACGCCTTCGCGATATCTTCTATAATATCAACCGGCCCCATCACATCTATCCTTTGGCCGGGTACCTTTACATTTATCGAATTTCCAGCCAACTCCGGGAAATATCCCATTCTCTCAAGCAATGAAACTAACTCAGCTTCGGGTATTTCCAGCCCAATTACGCGCGCTATCTCAGATTTTGTGAACACATTTGACCTGTTATCAAACTCATCAAGATTCTTTATTCCACCCAAATTCTGCTTTATACCCAGTACTTCGAATCCAATTGTCCTGAAATAATTGACTAGAATGAAATATACATTCCTAATGCTTATCTGGTCAACGCCCTCGATATCAATGAAGAAATCCGAGGTTTCCTCGGAAATTGCTGACTCCCTACCATTTATAACAGGAGGCATAGACAGAACTTCTCCTTTGGAATCCCGGATTATAAGGACCTCGGACTTCGTTGGTAGCAGGTTACCATATTCCTTCCCTTTCTGATGCTCCTCTAGGATTTTTTCAGCTGAACCAGATACAGTGTTGTCATATGTTGTAAACTTCACATCTGTAGCCCTGAAAGCACTATAATGAAAAGGTGGTGTTAGCCTCAACAGGTCATGTATGCCTATTGATACCTTTGATCTGTCCTTGCCCACAGTTTGATGAAGCTTTTCCTGAAAATCTATGAGTTCTCTAAAATGTTTCCCTATTCTTTTACCAGATGCCTGAAATGTGACTATATAAGGCCTGAGTCTCAGGGCAGATTCCTCTACGACGAAACCTATTTTTGATAAACCTATTTTTTCCTGTTTAGATTCCTTTTTTCTGTTGTATATGTCCATAGACCTTTTGAGCAGCGAAAAAGCGAAAAGATCCGGTCTGTCAGGGTTGAACTCAACTCTCACTTCTCCTTCTTCAACTTCGACTCCGAAGCCTATAACACCGGAAAAAGTCAGAATTTCATTTATAAAGTCATCTCCGTATAACAGCTTTAAATTTGATTCCGACTCCCTTATTACAACCATTTACACTGTAATATTGGCTGATTTTATAATATTGTTGGAGTATCTGGAGAGAAACATACGTCCAGACCTCACACCGAAATTATAGCGCAGGGAAGTTATTATGTCCATGCCAGCGAAGAGTAATTCCAACCTACAAATGGCAAAAATGGCTTATGTGGTGATGTTAGAAAGTAAACTAAGTTCCATGCCATGAGCGGCATAACTCTGCATAAGTTCTGGTCTTGGGGGATGTTACTTGATGTTCTCCTCTTTTGATATTTCTTTGGCTTCCTTAGACACTTTATTAAGTGTATAATCTCTAAGAATAACTCGTATTAAATCATCAAGAGATATGGCAGATCCCTGATCAAGGTCAGTCTCCAGTTCCTGAATTGTTTTCTTCGGGAGAACCAGATCTATCTTGGTAGTCGGGCCCTTCCTGTAGTTCCTTTCAATGAATTCATCTATAGCTCTTCTTACTATATCAGAAACAGTCTCATATTGAAAGTTT
>JAJYDZ010000223.1 GCA_021790415.1 Thermoplasmata archaeon
TCATTAGAAGAGAATAAGACATTTTATAGATGAAAATGTGACACAGATATTCAATGCGTATTGAGGTACCTTTTAATCGTTTTTTGGTGAGATCAGGAAATGAATAATTTAAACTATATATTTGAAACTATCTTGATGGTTTCCAGAAGTGCAACAATTATGAAAACTGTCCCGAGGAAATAATAAATAGTCTTGTCTTTCATTCCAAGAGCTCTTTTGGCAAAATAAAGTCCAGAAACCAGTGATACCAGACCTATAATTATCCCTCCAATTAGATCAATATCATTGATTATGAAATAAACGGCAGTTCCACTTAATGCCGAGACAAACATGGACAGTGTAGCGGTCCCCACCATGGTTTTCGCATCCAGTGAATAAAGGAGCATCATAACAGCGATAAACATTATGCCACCACTTGTTCCGAGTGTGCCAGTCATAATCCCTATTGGTAAACTGATTAGAAACCCGAGGTAGTTCGGATGGGAAATATCACGATGTCTGATCTTTAACCCCTTTTTTGCCCGTTGGAATGACTGCTCCGCCATTATCAATGCAACTACAGTAAAGATTATCTCAAGTGGTGTGTCACTTATGAAAAGAGCAACATGCGCACCAATTTGTGCACCTATTAATGCTCCCCCTCCGAGAATTAGTCCTATGCGCCACTCAATCTTTTTTCCCTTTGTATAAATATACACTACCGAGGCAGTTGTGATTACATCAATAAACAGACTCGTACCTACTGCAATATGAAAGGAATATCCGAGGAATGTCATGCTAGGAACAACAATTATAACCCCACTTGCACCAGTTATTCCAGTGAGTATACCTGTTATTATCCCTATAAGGGCAAAAACCCCAATGCTTTCTATCATCTTATTCACCTTTTTCCTGAAGCCATAATGATTGAATCTGGGCTTTTCCTCAACTTCAACATGCTTATTATTCCTATAAGCGGTCCAAGACTCAACAATGAAAATGCATATCTCCACCCAACAATAGGGATTACATAACCAATAAGGTTAATTGACCCAACAGTCAGGAGAAATCCGACAGCCATCTGGAAGGTAAGTGCACTACCAACATATTCACTGGGGGCAAGCTCTGTTACGGCAGTTGAAAACTGTGCTGAATCTGATATTACAGTTATCCCCCAAATAAATGCAACCGCAAAGGTAATGATCGGAATATCACCAAATGTAATTCCAATTATCACTGCACACAATCCGCTTATGAGCATTGAGCCTGCTGTCTCAGCAGTTCTTCCAATTTTATCTGCAATATGCCCCCCAATGACAGCACCTATTATTCCAGCAACTCCTATAGATACGAAGGAGGCAATCGTGGAATATTCTAATAGGGATTGACCAGTGAAATAATCATTCCAACTGAGATACAAAAAGGTCGGTAACCATGTCCACATGGCATAAAGTTCCCACATATGACCAAAATATCCGACATTATCATACATCAATGACCTGTTTTTTATAATTTTTGAAACACTACTCAATTTAAACTTTTGTGTTCTGATACTTATTGGCGCATCATGAAATGTTATGATTGAAATTATTGCCGCGATAAATGCTAAACCCGAGCTTATCATAATCAGTGTGTTCCATGTTCCTGCAAAAGCTAGGCCTACGACAAATTCTGGAAGCGCCGATCCGAGTGTCAGTCCACCTATTAAAATGCCTATGGCCAATCCTCTTCTCTTCGGGAACCATAAGGATATAAACTGTACTGCAACCGGATATATTCCCGCGAGGAACATGCCCGTGAGGAATCGAAGTATAAATCCAAGTATAACTATGTGCACTTCGAATACAAAGAGCAAATTAAAAACCGATGCCAGAACCGCAGATGCTGGAAATAAAAAACGAGGATTTACTCTGTCCTGTATTCCGAATATTGCGCTTAACATTGCCCCAACAACGAATCCTATCTGAACAGATGCTGTAATCCAGGGCACCTGAAAAGGAGAAAGTTTCATAACGGTAGCAAGAGTACTCGACACTGCCGAGGCGCTAAACCATAGACTCATTGCAAGAACTTCCGCGATAGTTACCCAGATCAGTATTCCTCCATGTTTGGTTATGTGTTTTTTCATTTTATCCAATCTTGACATTTTGTTAAATGTCGGTAAAAGGGATTAGTAGAAAATATTCTTAGCGGCCTTCTTTTGCTAAACTTCAAACGAGTTATTAGTGGTTCGGATTGAAGAATTTGTCTATTTTTTCTTAAATTAGTCATATACGTCTAAATGTGAATTATTAAAGGACTAATAAATGGGATAGAACGAAATTCTGAACCTAGTTTAACAAATTAAATTAGCACAGGTAAATAATTCCTCATAATAGATTTAACCTATCGTTATAAGTTTGCGTAACAATTGTACTCAATCCATTTAAACAACGGAATGAGATTTTCTCTAAGTTCATTCCCGCTACTTGTTAGTGAATATTTAACAGAAACGGGACGTGAATTCATGACCTTTCTCTTAATAATGCCCGTATATTCCATTTCCTTGAGTCTCATTGAAAGAAGATTTGATCGGGGACAGCCTACTGACTTCTTTATGTCATTAAAACTCATCTCAGTATTATTTCCAAGAATCCCAATAATCAACAATGTATATTTCTTACCAAGAATCTTGAGTACTTCCTCAGACTTTGTTATACAGATTGTTTCACCATTATGCATTATGATGACATTGTTATGGTTCGACATTTGAATTTCTCCCACATGCCATCATGATAGTATACTTCATAAGGTTTGAGAATTCTGAACAATGCCGAAAAATTCTCGAACATAACAATAATACCATAAAAATTGATTAAGCGTGAAGAGTTGGAAAGTACCAGAGCATATCTTCTTCACGCCATGAAGTTCTCAGTGAAAAAAACAGCACAATAAATGAATCAGTTTCTTTAATAATGGAATATAGAAATTAGAAAGCTCCAATTTTAAATTACTTACTTGGCAATATCTCCTTGAAAAGTTTATTCATACTAGAGAATTTGTTAAATCATGTGGCCTATAGCATAATATTTATAATTTTTTAACCTCAATTAACATCTTTATCGTATAAGTTCTTGATTCAGGAGATTAAGTTGTATTACGGTCAACACCAATGTAAGTTTCAGATTCTATTATAGTATTCTCTGGAACATTCATGGGAATTTATGTAAAATCCCTGTCAAACTCGATCTGGTGTAAATTCTCAATATCATTCCGAACTGATAATTTATGGCAAAGTAAGAGATGGTACAGTTATTATCATGTCTTCACGATTGAGCTTGATCCCCTGTGCCGATATGATCGGCTTTACGCTTTAAACTTTCCTAACATTTTCGCTTCTTAAGCATTTCCTTAAAATTTAGTTGGATATCACTTAACTCAAATCAAATTGTTTGACATCTCTTGATTAGAAGGGTCCTGTGATTTATGATAAACTGTACTATCTGTGTTTCCTTGCTAAGTTCAAAGGCCAATCCTTTCCATGATGGGCATTATATACCAATATGGTACATTACTCTGGTCCTCTATAGATTTCCTGACAATTTCAAGCGGCAAGGCCATAACAGTTGATATAAACTTGGAATGTGTCCGCAGTGCTGGAAGTTTTCTCTTCAAAGGAAGAAATTTGTTCATAGGTCGAAAGAGATATATCCATTTGTCCTGCTAATCATATGAAATATACCTATCTTCGGATTAACATCAAATAGAAGATTCACATGATCTCAGACGACCTCCATTTCAGGTATTTTATATCTGTAATCATCTTGTTTTTCAAGAATAAGCCGCTTCAGCTTTTCATTAACTGGCGTATTTAAAGCACTTCGTCTGTAGATAGGCAGAATAACACACAATATTGGCAACTGTATGATGTGTGCAGGTCATCTATTATGCATTAGAAAAATAACAAACCATATAACATATTAAAACACTTAAAAGAAAACTAGAACATTTGGCCTATAATAAATAGATAAACTCCTAGTTTAATAATATAAAGCATCTATGACGGTATATTAACCGTAGTTGTGTTAAACAAAATAAGCGTTGGAGAGTGAAATTTAGGAACCAACTCCAACCTCCAAATTATGATAAATGCATTACATTCCAATTTCATTTGATAGATATTAATTTTATTGGATCTCTTTAACATTCCGGGGGTAACCTCAATCCTCCTGCCACAAGATATATGATCGTATCCCTGTATTCCCGTGCTTTGAATCCATATGAACGCTTGAATGCAGTACGGATCTTGTTGTTCAGTCCTTCCACAACAGCTGAATCTATTTCAAATTTGATGACTTCAAGAATCCCATTTAGATGTCTCTTGTACGTTCTTCCGATATCACAAAATGTGAATGAATAAAGGTTTAAAAGTTACCCCCAAAGAGTTGAAGAGAACCAAAAAAATTATTTAATTT
>JAJYDZ010000224.1:0-875 GCA_021790415.1 Thermoplasmata archaeon
TCCACTCTCATGAAGAAGTTATCAAATGCCTTGTCCAGTCTCCTGGCAACATCCTGTATGGCAAGAGAATGCATACTTTTGTATCAGGGAACATCTTCTTTATTTCGGGGATTTCATTCTGCTGTGTTCTATAATTAACCTTCTTTTTTGATCTGTGTGCGTATATGCGCTGCTGTAACATTGCATTGTATAGTTCACATGAGAGATTCAGGGAGGATTCAAGAATATGGATCTGTGCACTGTCTGGATAGATCCTGAATCTGTATGTCCTTATCATCTGGAACTCTGATCCTCCACGCCTTTCTTCGTGATCACTGACGGATGTAGTAATTATATATAAATAAATTTGTTCGCTTTCATCCCACCCCTGAAGAGGTGGGAATTCCCGCTTACGGTGTTAAATATCGTTAAATTGAGAGAGTCGAGCAAAAGTTTCGAAGTCTTTGCGCAAGAGTTGAAATGAATAGTAACTATATTGTTTAAACAATAGCTGGTTAGCATTCCTGGAAGTATATCATTTAAATACACGTATAGCTGCCCAATTATTCAGGTTGATTGACTCGTTTGAGTTCCAACATAATATTCACGGAAGTATCACAAATTCACGCGTGAAGTGACATAAATTGCACAAAAAACATCGTGCATAATTTATAATACCAAAATCGCCTTACATTTAAGTATGTCACGCAATGTTAGCATACGACTGGATGATGATATTCTGAAAGAGCTTAAGGAGTTAAACCTTAGTCTTTCTGAAACAGTAAGAAAGGCGTTGCTCGAGGAAATAAAGAAAAAACGAAGGGATGAAATGAAGAAAAACTTAGATATGGCCAGGGAGCTCCTGAAGTCAGAAGATGTTGATTTTTATACCAGGG
>JAJYDZ010000224.1:885-4422 GCA_021790415.1 Thermoplasmata archaeon
CAAAGGCCGTTCGTGAAACAAGAGATGAGAGGTAGTGTTGTGAAATACCTCATTGATGCCAGTTCATTTTTCAAATTACTATTATCACCTACAATCGATGGACAAAATTTGCTGGAAAACTCATCCATAACAGACCTGACTATATTTGAAATAGGAAACGTACTATGGAAGAGAAAAGACTCAAACATAAAGGATATGCCAGCAGAAAGAATAATTGCTCTTTCAAAGGTAATAGGGAATATAACAAGAGATGTCACTACATTCCCGATTACTTCCACTGAAATACCTGCCATTCTTACAGTCGCTATGAATGTGAAAACCACGTTTTATGATGCATCATACATTTATATGTGCCATAGAGAAAAACTCAGCTTGATTAGCGAAGATGTTGAACTCAGAAAAAAGGCTGTGAAGGAAAAAGTTTCGGCATTTGCACTTGTGGAACTTTTTCCATAAGTGATTCCGTAAAATCTCAATACCGTTTAATGAAATGAAAATTTTGACTGATTACTAAATTCTCCAGGCGCTCAGTCTTCTGTGGATGGCTTTTAGTCAACAATAAGGGTTGCCATGTAGGGGTAAAATGGATAGACAGAAAAGGCGTATTGATCGTATGAATAGTCCTGTAGCGGGAATAGATATTGGAGAGAGGGAAAGTTTTTCCACGTATATGCAACCGGATGGAGATCTCGGGGAAAAGTTCAGTTTCTCCATGAATCCAGATGGGTATGCAAGATTCTCAGAGAAGATACCGAGGAAACGAGAATTGCATTTGAATCCTCCGGATTTGCCTATGTGGTTTTCTACGCGTTGAAAAGCATGGGATATGATGACTAAAAGTGGCACTTCCGAAAGAACTGCCATGGATAGTAAAATCAAAGAAAAAGAATGACAGGGTAGACAGCCTCAGGCTTGCCAAACTACATCTGGTTGGAATGCTCCCGGAATCACATCTTCTTGAACAGGGGGGGAGGATAAAGCGTGATCTGTTATTACAGGGGATGAAGCTCGGCAGATCCATATCATCAACAAAGAACTCAATCATTGGATATCTCAAGAGGGAAGGCCTCTTTGATGGACTCCCGGAAACCAACGACAATTTCTCAGTGAAGAAAAGGAAGGCAATGAAAGAGATTGAATTCGGAAACCAGAAGGACTTTGTTCTCAGAACCATGATTGAACGACTGGAACTCTATAAGAAATAGGTTATTCCACTGGAAACAGAGATCAGGAAGATTGCAAGGTATTCCGAAGACATAAAACTCTTCATGACCATATCTGGAATCGATTACTATCTCGCCTCACTGATCTCGTTTAACATTGGCAATGTCAGCAGGTTTGAAAATGCCGATAAACTTGCATCGTTCTTCTGGAATATAACAAGCACCAAGGATTCCTCACCCATGACACCTTATCCTTGTCCAGGGTCTTGCAACATCTGTCAAAGGATACAGATTCCACCCCCAGGTTCATTCAGATTTTAGGCCATTGTGTCATAATCAAAGGGGTTTCCCGAACGACTTATCATCTAAGCCTGTAATCTCCGGATTTGAAGTCTTCGTGCCAAATCCTCTCTCAACTGCTTTATTCATGATGTTCCATGCCAGATCCCAGCTTATCCCAAGGATAGCTGATGCTTTGGTAACGTCTGTAGATTTGAGAACCCCTACTGAATGGGTTTCAAAGCTGGTAGTGAATCTGGAACTCTTCCCGGGTCATGATGTATTTGAAAGCACAATAACGTGTTCTGAACATCTTATCCCGGGAAATTTAGCATGTATGTAAGTCTCAAAGTCAACACTGTCTTTGCCTCTCCAAGTCTCTTCATTCTGATGATCAGACTATGGATTTCATAACGCATTCAGGTCATGGAAATTTGATCCATTTGGACGGTCTACGATATATCCGGGATGTGTTCTTTCCGGTTTAGAATGACGTTCCAATCAGTCAACGGAGGTTTCAGATCGATAAGGTTTTCACAGAGTTTTCTCTCCTCTATACCATTCTATGTTATCGATATGAATAATATATCCATAAAAAAGCCGGAAGAACCAATATTATTTCTCAGCACTTCTAAAATTATTTGTTTTTGTACTTGATATGTCGTTTTATCAGTGCCAGAACCTGTGATGCGGGGCCATAATATTCTTCAGCCTTTTCAATGAAGAACTCGTGACTGTAGGAAGACTCATATGAGTAACCACTTGCTGACTTAAGATCCAGGAGGGCATGGAATGTGGAAATTATCAATTCAGCATTTTCCCTAATTTCATCATCATCAATTTTGTCAGAAGATATTAGGCTCAATACTGCAGCGAGAATATTGTGTGACTTGGGAAAATCTATCCCGTGGTAAAGCAAAAGTGCCTTAATACTCAATTCTACTCCCATTTCAAGTGAATACAATATCTTTGGACCCGCATTGATCTCCCTCAGCTTATCTGCAGATTGTAACCATTCTTCGGCGTCAGCAAGTGCTCTTTCAGCCAGATTCTGATTCACCATGTCAATAGCTCTCCGTTCTCTGTATATTTTCTGTTGTGTGGCATGGAGAGATATTTGTCAAGAAACTCAGATGCAGCAGAATTACAGTCAAATATTATGATTCCACTGTCCGCAATATCAAAGAATATGGGTCTCACAAAATCAAGGTCGTCAAGGCTGCAAATGAACGGGGCAAAATGTACCGGGAGTTTGTTTTTTAAGAGGCTATCAAAGAAATCTGTTTCAGTATTCCTTATGGACCTTTCTATATAATCGAAAGTTTTTGAATCGGCATCTCTAACTAAAACAAATAGATCAACATCGCTATTTGGATGAGAAGTTTTCTTAACGACTGACCCAAACAAAATAACACCAGTAATTTTATCATTCTGTGAAAGATGTTTAACCAGAGTATCAAGTGCCTCTCTCAGTGGGGTTTCGATTAATAATGTACCAAGGGGCCTTCTTAAGATCTCTTCTAACAACTCGCTGAATGTTAAGGACGTCTTCCTAATCCTATTCAGGGTGAACTTTAGTTCTGATAGCTTGGAGTAGGTGGAATTCTCAACGGCAATTGTTTTCACATATGAGATATCATTATTACACTATAAATTTTTTCTACATTATTTTTTTATAATGCATCACAAAGTATTAGATTTTGTTCCATTGAACCCATTCTTTCAGGTTCTCCCCGGGTAAGTTGTGGTTAATTTCCAGTATCCTCACAAGATCTGCCAGAACAGGCTTTCTTTCTCGGTCTATCCATATTATTGGAACACACAGATTTGGTCTGGTGAGTTTCCATGCATTATCCATTTCTTCTTTTGTGATACTTATTCTCAATATTAGAGAGAACTGCAGTAAGGGCACCATACATAGTCATCTCCTTAACCATCTGTGATCTTCCTGTTCTACGGCGGATGTGCATTCTTGACCATCTGTGACCTATTTCCTCGATGCCCTTGTGCCTGACAACGTTGATTTGTTTGCCAATCTTTCCGGTAACAGGGGATAGAAGATCTAATATGTGATCATTTACACGTTTACTGAGTA
>JAJYDZ010000225.1 GCA_021790415.1 Thermoplasmata archaeon
CAGTGAATGACAAAATTGCACAAAATAAAAAAGGTTCCCGCAATGAATAGATTGATATTGGATAATAAATTTGGGCTAAAAATAAGGTATTTAATGTATGGAAAAGGTTTTAAATTCCCAACAATGTTTTTCCCTCCTTGAATGATTTGTTTTTTTGGTGAGGTAAGATGAAACATACAAGTGATCAAGTTTTAAAAACAAATAAAAAGTTGAAGATATCTATTATTGTATCACTAATATCCATAGTAATTGTTACATCCCTAAATTTGAAGTATTTATACAATATTGGATATATTGAACCTTCCACCTATCTTATCACCTTTGTTGCATTTTATGTCAGTTTAATTTTGTTAGTAACGCCACTAACTGTTATTTTCATTCATGGGCATAAAATAGTTTATTTGATGGGGTTGCAAATTTGTGGATTTATATGGTTTGACTTTTTCTTTGATTTGACCCTTCTACTGTTTATACCTTGGGTTATAAATTTTTTTGTGATAGGGTACGCTCTAAAAAAATCTGAATTGGCACTTAATAAATTTAATACACAAAACCATAAGAATCCTCCCACGTTATAATAGATCCTTTACATGTCCATAACCAATTTTTCATAGAAATATTCTTCATCAAAACTTTACAATGTTCATTGCGTACAACATCTTCTTCAAAGTCTCTATGTAAACACATTGGGAAACGAAGCTAAACAAGCACAAACTTCGTTATGAATCTATAGGGATATTAGATAGATTTATTATAGATGTTGAAAAATCGGGGCTAATATAATTAGGAAAGAAAACATACAATTTCATAATGGAAAAGAAACTGAGCAAATGGGAAGCGTCTGCCATTGGCCTTGGTAATATCATTGGTGCAGGAATATTCGTCCTTGCCGGTACCACAATTTATGATGCAGGCCCCGGTGCACTTATTGCATTTGCCATTACTGCTGTTCTGGCCTTGACCATTGCGTTGAACAGTGCAGAGCTTTCTTCAAAAATCATTACGCATGGGGGTCTCTACTCATTTGCAAAGGAGACAATGGGAGATTCTGCAGGTTTCATGGTGGGCTGGTTGAGAAGCATATCATATTCCATTGCTGCATCGGCAGTTGCATTGGGATTTGGTGCATATTTACTTTCATTTTTTTCCTTACCATATTACTTTGTCTTAATTGCCGCAGCAGGTATGATAGTTTTTGCCACATTTCTGAATTATATAGGAATATCGGCGGTTGCAAGAGTGGAAAAATACCTTGTAATATTAACACTTGCAGGCCTTGTTCTCTTCATCATCGTTTCAATATTCTATGGGAAATGGGAGGTTTCCAGATTCACACCACTAGCGCCCATGGGTTTTGAAAGCATAATAGTCGCCGCTTCGCTTAGTTTCTTTGCCTATTCAGGATTCAACACAATTGCAACACTTACCCCCGAGGTTAAGAATGGGGCAAAAAATGTACCATTCGCCATAATTTTTTCACTTGTAGTCAGCACTGTACTCTATATCCTTGTGGTAACAGGTATGCTGGCTTTGATGCCGTGGCAGGATTATTCAATTTCAGCAGATCCATTAAGCAACGCCCTGCACTTTAGTAATGCACCGGTATTCGTAGGTTATGCAATAGCCGTCGTCGCAATAATTGCCACATTTACTGTAACTGTTTCACTAATAGTTGCAGGATCACGAACTCTGCTTCAGATGAGCGAAGATAAGGTTCTTCCAGAGTGGATTCAGGGTCGTCAAAAAGATTCTCCAAAAAAAGCGGTAATTTTGATTGGAGGCCTGGCGGTTGCTGCCCTTTTCCTTGGAAATGTCCAGATAATAGCCTTAGCTTCAAACTTTGGCGTTATTTTTTCATATGCGCTTACGGGCCTTTTTGTTGTAATATTAAGGCATCGGAAAGTAAAAGGAGAATTTTCCTCACCGCTCTATCCGTATGTGCAAATTGTGTCGGTCATTCTGTCTCTCCTGATCATGTATGCACTAGGGGTCAAAGCAATCTATCTCGGATTCGTCACAATCATTGTGGGAATGATGATATTCTATTTCGAAAAAGAGGCGCGGACAAGGAATAACGGGGAGAGTGATCAACCAGCAAACTTTGAAAATAAAGAGTCCAATATCAATAATGTGCAAAATTAATTATGGGTTAAGCATCCATGGGCATAATGAATTTCTTTGATGAGGTATCCACAAAGATAAACAGCGGAGAGATCAACAGCAAGGATGATCTTCAATCTCTTAAATTACAGCTTTCCAGAAAATATTCTCTAGATCATATTCCGTCTGACAGTGAAATTTTGAATACCGCTACCATAAATAAAGAATATCAAAAGCTCTTAAGAATTAAACCAACTAGAACGGTTTCCGGGGTCGCGGTGGTTGCAGCTATGACCTCCCCGGAAATATGTCCCCATGGGAGATGCATCTTCTGTCCCGGAGGTGTGGAGAACAACTCTCCTCAGGCATATACGGGTTATGAACCATCTGCACTGAGAGGAAGGGCAAACCAGTATGATGCTTATAATATAGTGTTCAACAGGCTCAAACAACTGGAAACTATTGGCCATGATACAAGCAAGGTAGACCTCATTATAATGGGTGGAACTTTCACGGCAAGAACCAGAGAATATCAGGAATCTTATGTGAAAGGGTGTATTGATGCCATGAACGGATTTGTTGCTGAAAATCTGGAAGAGGCAATGAAGTTCAATGAAACTGCTGGAAGAAGGTGCATTGGTCTAACAGTAGAAACAAAACCGGATTGGTTCTTCGAAAAGGAGATTGATCTGGCTCTTGACTATGGAGCAACCAAAGTTGAACTTGGTGCTCAGATTATTAATGATGCCGTGTTGAAAATGAACATGCGCGGACATGGAACTTCAGAAATTGTAAAATCAACACAATTGAGTAGAGATGCTGGCTTTAAGATTGTATATCACCTTATGCCGGGAATGCCCGGTGCATCATATGAAGACGACCTGAAAAGCTTTAGGGAAATGATGTCAAATGAAGATTATATGCCTGATATGCTGAAAATATATCCAACCCTTGTTGTGAAGGGCACAAAACTATATAATATGTGGAAAAGCGGTGAGTATGAACCAATGGATACCAATGATGCGGTAAGGCTTATAACGACTTTCATGAAGGAAATGCCTCCATGGGTAAGGGTCCAGAGGATGCAGAGAGATATTCCGGTGAAGTTCATTGAAGCCGGGGTTAAAAGGAGTGATCTCAGAAATCTCGTGGAAGCTCAGCTCGAAATGAACGGTGAAAAGTCTCTTGAAATAAGGGGGAGAGAAGTGGGAGTCAGGGAAGTAAAATCGGGTGATTTCACATTGCTAAGGAGGGAATATAAAGCATCAGGTTCTAATGAAATTTTCCTGAGCTTTGAGAATTCAGACGATGACATATCAGGTTTCATAAGACTTAGAAAGCCTTCCTCCAGATCTCATAGAGCCGAAATAAAAGGTTCTTCCATAATAAGGGAAATAAAAGTTCTGGGAAACGTTGTTCCGGTGGGTCAGAGAACAGGTGAGGGTTTTCAGCATAGAGGAATCGGTAAAAGTCTTCTTGACGAGGCTGAGAGAATCAGCAGGGAAGAATGGAATATGGAAAGAATTCTTGTCATAAGTGGAATAGGCGTTAGAGAATACTTCAGAAAATTTGGCTACGAAAGAATCGGTCCATATATGGGCAAAAACTTTGATTAATCTTTTGATTCATAAGCACATTTTAGAGCTATTATTAACAAAGAGAAGGTTATTAAGTAGTTACATTATGCATAGGAATGCCTGAAGAGAAAGACTATTATGAGGAAGGCGAAGAAAAATTTGGTATTTTTTCTTCAAGACTTTATATACTTTCATCATTGATCCCCACATTCCGACATTTTTACAGATTCGTAATAGACGATCTTAAGGAATTTGACTTCAAAACTATACTGGATATTGGTTCAGGTAATGGAAAGATATTGACAACGCTGGCAATGGAGAAGAAAGATTTTATTGGTACCGGTCTGGACCCATCCCAATCAATGAGGAATGTCAGTTCAAAGAGAGCATCAAGGAAGAAAGTCGCTGAAAGGATAAAATTTATTGGTGGAAGTTGCAGGGAACTTCCAGAGAATAAGAAATATGATCTAATTTACACATCACTATCATTCCACCACTGGAAGGATCGCATTCAATGCGTTCCCGGAATAATGAACCATCTTAATGATGGTGGTTCTTTCAATATATATGAATTGGTTAACGATGATTCATTCAAGAAGAAGATGGCAGCAAGCCATTTGATGAGAGCTTCACAGTTCAAAGAAATTAGTTCAGATCTTGGACTGAATTTAACGCTGAGAGAGGATGGAGAATTTATAAGGGCAACATTTAGGAAAAAATAAACAATATCAATCTTTCACAATAT
>JAJYDZ010000226.1 GCA_021790415.1 Thermoplasmata archaeon
GCTTCTCATTATCGATTCGAGTTCTTTTGCAAATCTATTTCTCATCTTTTTTCCTCAAGTTCCTTTACAAATTCTATGGCATCTTCATTAGAGGGAGATTTATAATGCCACTCTATCTTTCCTTCCATCTTTTTTATTCCTTTTCCCTTTATTGTGTCCGCCACGATTAAGTTGGGTCTACGCTTTTCAAATGGGACTGCCTCAAAGATATGTTTCAGTTGCCTGTAATTATGCCCGTCAACCCGTCTAACAACCCAATTCGACGATCTAAATTTCTTAATTACCGAATCTATAGTTTGTACTGAATCTGTCCTTTCGTAAGCCATAAGGCCGTTATTGTCAACTACTGCCACCAAATTATCTAGTTTAAACCTTCCTGCAAAATTTGCGGCTTCAATTGTAGACCCTTCTTGGCATTCACCGTCGCTAAGGAGTACGAAAACTCTCCCTTTCAATGAAGACTTTTTCAAGGAATAGGCAATTCCGCTGCCTACACCAAGTCCATGGCCAAGTGAACCAGTCCCGATATCAATCCCCGGGACATCGTTATTGGGGTGCGCTGCGAGGATTGAGCCATTTTTTCCATAAGAATCAAGCACCTGTTTAGATATAAGATTTTTTCTCCACAAGATATCATACAAAGCAGGAGCGGCGTGACCTTTGCTCAGAACAAAATGATCCCTTTCCACTGAAGAGAAGTTCACCGTATTTAAGTCCATGAAACCAAACCATATTGTTACCATAATATCTAGAGCTGAGAACTCAGATCCTATATGAGAGGTGTGAGTCCTGTTGTGAAGTTTCACAAGATCAATGCGGATTTCATTTGCTATATTTTCTAGCCTTTGAATTTTCAATCACCTCATATTTTGAAATATTTCTTTTGAACCAATAGTATGTCTTTGATAGCCCCTCTTCCAGGGAATATCTCGACTTCCAATTTAGAATCTTATTTGTCTTCGACATGTCTGCAACCCAGC
This sequence comes from Thermoplasmata archaeon, assembly GCA_021790415.1. The sequence continues at coordinate 981 of JAJYDZ010000226.1, forward strand.
AAGAAGCTTTATCGCCCATCCTTTCGTTGCCATAGCGCCAATCTATATTTAGTTTCGTATCTGCAATTTTATTGATTGTATTTATTATTTCTTCAACCTTAGTCTCTTTGCCAGATCCCAAATTAAAAATTCCCCCTATGTCAATCCTATCGGTATTATTGATAACTAACTCATATGCCCTACAAACGTCTTCTATAAAAATGAAATCTCTCACGTTATTTGGGTCGTTCATTTCAGGTGTTTCACCTTTTATTATTGAAGATAGTAGATATGGAATAAGTCTATGTGATTCTTCGAAATATCCATATGGAGAAAAAAGTCTTAGTGTTATGATATTACGGTTTGTCTCAACCGCTTTTGACCTGGAGTATAATGTAGCAGCAGCCTTACTAACTGCATAAGGTCCCAACGGTTCCAGAATATCTTTCTCACTCATTGGAGTATCCCTTAATCCATACTCTGAACTTGAGCCCGCATTAATAAGAATCTCTGCATTTGATCTTACGAACGCTTCTAATATGTTTGAAATTCCTATCAAGTTAACATCGAATATCTTTCTGACATCTCTCTCGAAATGATAACCTCCATATACTGCCGTATGTAGGATTATATTGGGTCTATAAGTCCTAAAGATAGCAGACACTTGTGAGGCATCTGTTATATCTAGCTGGAAGACATTAATATCCTTTTCAATATCATCTATTCTCCACCTGTTACTCTGATTCCTTAGAGTGACAGCAATATCATAACCTTTTGAATAGAAAAAGCGTGCAAGATTGGCTCCAATAAATCCTGTACCTCCCACAATTAATATTTTTTGGGTTTCCATTCTAATCTCTCCATATTTTCCAAGGAGCTTTTCCAGAATTCCACTGTTCCTCCAGCTGTCGCTTATCGGTAAGCGTATCCATTGCTCGCCAGAAACCTTTATGCTTGTATGCTATAACCTTCTTTTCTCTTGATAACCTGTTTATAGGCTCTTTCTCCCAAACTGTATTATCATTTTCAATATAATCAAAGATTTCGTCCTCTAATACGTAAAATCCTCCATTGACCCATGAACCATCACCAGGTGGCTTTTCATCGAATTTCACAACATCACTTTCGTCACTGATCGTTAGGGAACCATACCTTCCAGTGGGCTGCACTGCTGTTATGGTCACCAGTTTTCTGCGTAGTCTGTGCATATTCAAAAGTTGGACCAAACTAATATCCGCCAATCCATCCCCGTACGTAAGCATAAAACCACCAGTCCCCTCAACGAATCTTTTTATCCTTTTTATGCGTCCCCCAGTCATAGTATACTTTCCCGTGTCAACAATTGTTACTTCCCATTCTTCTTTGTGCTTTCCTAGGATATTGACCTTTCCTTTTGACAAATCCAATTCTATGTCTACGTGATTTTTCAAATATCCCAGAAAGTAATCTTTAATTATCGATTGTTTGTATCCTGTGCATATTAGAAAATCGTTGAAGCCTTGAGTGGAATAGATTTTCATTATATGCCATAATATTGGCTCATCTCCTATTTCGACCATTGGTTTAGGTCTTATTGATGTTTCTTCACTCAATCTTGTGCCTAAGCCGCCCGCAAGAATGACAGTTTTCATTTTAAATCAACTTCTGACACATTTATGTGATATGCTCCAGCAAGAAAGAGAACACTTTTCAGTATTATAAGGATACGTTTGCCTGTAAGAGGTCAGTCTTCTGTGCTTGACAATCATATTTGAGAAAATCACGGACAGAATTGAAAGGCTAATTTGGTCACGAGGTTAGCGCATTAAATTGCTAGGAAAAAGAGAGACAGTACACTAATGGGAAAAGGATTAAATGAGCTGACCCATTTCTTCCACGGATGATAAAGAAACTAGGGTTCAAGCAGGTGCTTCCACCAGTAATTATTTTAGCTGTTGTAATTTTGATTTACTTAAGGTGTTTCTTCTATCCTGGCTACGTAGAATGGGGGAATTCGGGATTTCCGTTGAGAGCTAACATATTCAATTCGCTGAACAGTGTTACTTGGAGTGGCTATAGTGCTAACGGGACGACCGCTATCACCCCTTGGCAATCGCTATTTGGTAATTTGAACAATTACTTCGTAATCATCCTCGGAGGTCTTTGGAATATTAGTGTTGCCACAAAACTCTATCTCGTCCTCACCATGTTTTTTATGTCATATGCCTTCTATGTACTCACTGGAAGATTTTCCTCCTCAGTGTTACCGAGAGTTGTTGCATCGGTCTTTTACATGCTTAATCCCATAACTCTTCAGCAAATTGGTGAGGGTAATTCCACCCAATTCCTGTTTTTCGGCGTTTATTTTCTTAGTCTTTCATTGTTGTCAAAAGGTGTAAACTCTGCGGGGAATCTCAGGCTAACTTACTTGTTTTTATCCGTGGTCCTTCTCTCTCTGACTGCTCCAATAGGGTATCTTTTTTATCTTGGCATTGTTCTTTACGTTCCCTTCATTTTCTATTTTACAATCATCGAACCTAGGCACTACAGCCTTTTGAGCGCAAAGGAGTTCCTGAAATCATCACTACTCGTGCTGGTCCTCGTAGTTCTGCTTTCTGCTCCGCTCATACTCACAATCTTCCGGGGAGCTTACAATCTTTCCCCTAGCTCATCATATGCGCACCCATTAAACAACTTTATAACATATAGCTCGGGCTTCTTCGACATTCTTGGAATGAGATGGACTGCCTTTCCAATAGCCAATCTCCTGGCTCCTTTAAAATCATCGCTGCTGATAAATTTGTGGCTGTCATCAATAGCAATTCTATGCTTCGTAATGCTAGAGAGCGGGATCGCTCTTAGGGACGGAAGGATGACCTTTCTTTCCCTGCTAGTCGTTGTGGCGGCCTTCCTAGGATCAGGCTATCTTAGTCCTGTTTCAAGTTTAACTACGTATTTTTATACTCATATCCCTGGCTACCAGACCCTTAATGCGTCTATCCTGTGGTTGACCGTGATTGTCACTCCTCTCTATAGCCTTATAATCTGCCTGTTTGTCGACCGCCTTCTTGAAATTCGTCTGCAAAAGAGTTCATCTACACCTACGAAAACCCACAGTCGCAAAATAGTTGATAGATTTTTAAAGTTCGGACGCTACAAGAAATCCATTCCGACTCTGGTTGTTGTAATGCTCGTGCTGGTCGTTTTAATTCCACCAGTTATAGCGCAGGGATATTATGGTAACAGTAACACTGGAATTCATCCTGCCAATTTCCCCTCATCCTATACGGATCTATCAAACCGGATCAGTAATTTGGTCGGAAGTTCCCAGACAGGTATTGCCTATTTTCCTCCAGATACCGCTTATTACTACGGTAACAACACGAATTTGATAGCCAACCCATTATTATTAAACACTAATGTAACTTCCCCCGGATTGCCTTATTACGATTATCCTCTC
>JAJYDZ010000227.1 GCA_021790415.1 Thermoplasmata archaeon
GTAATGGTGGAAGGCCAAACAACATGTAAAAACCATGGTAAAAGTATTATTTTTACAGAGCATGTTCAACATGGTTGATGAACAGACTAAATTACTCATAAAATGTGACATGAAAGAACCTTGTTAGTACCCATGGGAATTTAGAAATTATTATATATTATAATCTTAATATTCTTTCAATGGATCACAGAGTTTTAGTTATTCATTTAACTGATTTTCATCTTGATGCTGAACCTACTGAGTATGAAAATTATCTGTTTCTCACGCTTGAACAAAAATTAAGTTCGATTGTAAAAAATATACAGATAGAAGGAAAAAATATTTTATTGCTCATTACAGGTGATCTATCCCATTATGGTAAGGATGCCGAATTGATCCATTTTTGGGATAAGATGTTAGGGTTGGCTGATTCCTTAAAAATAGACAAGGAAAGAATATTTTCTTGCCCTGGAAATCATGAATTTGACAGAACAGTAGATGAAAAACTGAAGAAAGTTCTAGCTGACATTGCAGTAGGGAAAGACACAAATGGAAAAGAGGGAATCACAGAAATTCTTGACTCAGGAAACAGTGAATGGTTAAAGAAGATTTTAATCGCATATACAGAAAAGTATTACAAGACACTTAGCAACAAACTCCAAATAGAACCCTTTAAACTTCCAAGAGATTATGCAAAAACTACTGTGTTCTATTTCGAATCAAAGAAAATTCCTCCTTTTCTAATAACATCGTTCAATTCGGCTCTAGTGAATTTCGGGGACGATCCAAAGATTAGCCTAGGTTTCGTTCCTGACTATGAACTGGACGTGGCTCAAACTGATATTCAGAATATTCAAAAATCAGAGGATATGTTTAGGATTGCCATTTACCATCATCCTCTCGCGTCTTTAACCTCTTATCAGAAAGATAAAAGTGTAGCAAAGTTTATTAAAATAAATTACGACATTTCTTTTTGCGGTCATCTACATGACGTAAGTATGATCATTAATGCTTATGATGACAAAGTATTCGAAGAAATTGTTGGCGGAGCAGTTTATCAGGACAACGATCGGAAGAAGAAGACTCTTTACTGTTCCACTAGTTTATTTGATTTTGATTCCGGAACTGTAGAAACCACACATTATTCATACGGTCCGGACTCGAGAGTGTGGAATGATACTAAACCGATTCGAAGAGGAAATCCTTGGTTATATAGGAAAAACATGTCTCTGTTCAACAAGCTTAGAAAATGGTATGGTTCCAATAAGACAACCAATGAACTCAGTGGGTTTTTAAGACCTGGAAATAATAGACAAGTCGGAACGTTGAAAGATATTGAACCACAATTAAAAGATATTGAACCACAATTAATATTTCCTGCTTACAGTGTAGATATTGATGGCTTAGATAAGGTCACAAAAAACATTAAAAATGAAGTTCTTTCTTATATTCAAAATTCTCAATCTGTCTTGCTAGTAGGAGATGCAGGTGCTGGAAAGTCAATAATTTCCTCTTCAATTAGGGACATGTTAAATGAAAACCTGATAAGCCATTCTAGGAAATCTGAAGATGAGGAGGATTCGATATATCTTCTCGTAAAGCTTGGAAATACCAAAGAAAGTGAAGAGGTTTTAAATATTCTTTTAGAAATGAACCCAAAAGTAATAGGGAAAAAAATAAACCTCATTCTTGATGCATATGATGAATATCTTAACAGGATAGTATTCACCCATGCAGATAATCTGGTTTTACAGATATTAGAAAAACACGATAAAGAATTTTTCAATGTCATGATGTTGACAATGCGCACTCAAGCTTATTCTTCCCAAGGCAGAATGGTTAAAGAACTAATTAAAGGAATCAAGGTAATTTCACTGAACGAAATCATTCTTGAATCAAAAGATATCAGGAATTTTATGCGATCAGCTGTACCTGGGATATTTGACAATACAGATAAATCTGCGATAGACCAAAGTATTGATGACATTATAAATATGTTCAGAAACAATAAAATCCCAAAACTGCCAATTTATTTGATTATGTTGTTTATGATTGCGAACGACGTTAACGATGCAGACAGGAGAAGCTTCTCTGTAAGATCAACGTTTGAAATATTTTTAAAATTCTTTATTAGTCTTTATAGAAGAGATATGGAACGATTAAAATATGGGAACATTAATCTAAAAACCTTTTTTGAAAAACTTATTTATTATTCATATTATATATATACAGCAGAGAGGTATAATTTTAATGGGAATCCCAATAATAGAGAGTCGCAGATATTTAATTTTGTTGAAGATTTCAGAAAGGATTTCGAACAAACTGACAAATATTACGATGGAATTTTTTCATCAGTTACAGAAAAGGAACATTATTCCAGTGGAGGCGTGGTTACAAAATTCGTTCACGAAAGTTTTGAGAGCTTCTCAGTATCAATATCGCTTATTTATGTGCTATTTAACGAATCCTACGATAAAAGTAAGGCGGAAAAATTGATGCAGATAATCTTAACGAAAGAAATAACATCTTTTCTTAAGGATTTTCTAAATATTATGAATGAGGGTGAAGATGATGGAGGGAGTAGAATCATTTCAACCTTAAAGGAGTATGAAATACGATTCGTATCTCTTAAAGAGGTTGTTTCAAGACTTAAAGATTTGCTAATCATTCCAAATCGGCCGAATGCCCTAACCCCTCAATCTGTTCTCGCGGGATACATACTTGGAAGAATCAGGGGCGATTTGAGCAAACCCGTGCTTGAGGAAAAATATAAAAGCTTAACTTCTGCAATGAATCAACCAGAAAACGACTATGAAATACTACAGTTTCGAAATTTATGTGTAAGCCTGATGAAACTTGGAGACTATGAATATGAAAAGGAATATTTTGGTAGATTATTCGATTCGGAAGGGGAACGATATGTAAACATAAGATTCCATTTGGAATATTATCTTGACATGCCACTTTCAAATTGGTTTATGGGTTCAACTAACGCAGAGAAAAATTCAGAAAACCTAACCTATCAGGAAAAATCTATTAATCTTGTGAAACAGCCCTTCGACAAGACCTTAGTTAAACTTATAGATATTATCAGGGTCTCGGTTAAAACTGGTAATTTCGATGCATACAGTAATCTTCCTTTATTTACTCTAAATCAGATTCTCAGCTTGCATATCAGTACCCCACAAGAGGAAAGTGTTCTCAACAAGCAGATTGTTGAAATGGCGGGCTTTCTTTTCCATCACCTTAATCTTATTGTAAAATTTAACAAAGATAGAGTAACAAACAAGGAAATTACCCTAAAAATTCTCAATTCAAATAAAGAGTTAATTGGTAAATTTATTGAAAGTATAGAAGATAAAACAACGTTGATGTTTTTATTACTTTCATCTATCGATAAAGAAAATAGGAATTTGATAAAACTCAATTATTTAGACTCAGATAAGTTAAATGATAGCTTTCGCGAATTATTAGAGATAGCCAGTTCAAAAGGTTTCGATAAATGTCAGTATGACACCATTTTAAAAATAATTCAATTAATGGGTCTGTATAAACTTAAGGATTTATACAGAACAGGCTGGATCAGAAGAGGTATAGAAAATCCGGAAACTGTTGCAGAACACACGTTCTCTAGCCTTCTCATCTTGATTATTCTGAAGTATGGTGTTATCAACAAAGAGGAAAGATTTGACGGTATCCTTACTCTATTAAGCCATGATTTGGGGGAGTCAATTATAGGGGACCTTGTTGAAGGTGACCTCTCATATACCAATAAGAAGGAAATTGAGGGAAAAGCAATCAATTATATTTCTTCTAACACAGATGCCGAAATTATTTCTAAATCATTTCAAGGTTTTGAATCCCACTCTGGCAATAGTGTTAAAGATATTTGTTATCAGATTGATAAATTGGATCCAATATTTCAGACGCTAGTCTACTTGATAGATAATAAATCAAACAGAACTAATATGAAAGAATTCTATGAAAAGATTGACAATGAAAAGACAATTCGAGACAAAGACTTAAGGAATGTATACGAAACAATTAAAAAGTTATATAATTCGTTGTAAGCAGGTCTCAAATAGCGAAATTCGAGGTGTTTATCACAACTACCAGTTCTTTCGAATTTACAGCAAATCATGTACACTATCAAAAAACCAGAGAGACTGAATTCATGAAACAGTTATAGAACAGCAGTAGCTATGAATCTAAGTTGATTAAATTTCAGTTAAGGAAACTTATTATAGGATGCTTGAATGAAAATCAAAGGAAATTGAAATGTACAGAATATTTCAATACGAAGGATCAGAAGAAAGCAGGGTCGATAAACTCATTGGTGGAGACCCAATCTCATGGCTTGGAATTGACAGGAAGGACGGATCATCTTTTGGAA
>JAJYDZ010000228.1 GCA_021790415.1 Thermoplasmata archaeon
CTCTTCTAACCTCTTTTTTCTCATTTCCCGGACTTGTTCCCAGTCAAATTCCACAATTAGGTTTGAGGATTGGGTTGCAGTAGTTGTGCTGAGCTTTGCTCCAAACTTATATGGAAATGGAAAGGAGGCAATTGATTCCCCCATGAATACTTCCGAGGAGGAATTCACAGATATAATTCCAATTCTGTTCTCCAAAGACCTTGCTTTAACATATAGATGCCACATATCATGAAAATTTTCAACAATGAGTGCTGGATTTATTATTAGGTCACATCCTTTATGAGCCAATATTCTTGAGTAGTAAGGAAAGTCGATATCATAACATATTGCTATTCCTATCTTTATCTCATTAAACTGGAAGACATTTATCTGTTTCCCACCAGTAACTCTCGACCTTTCATTGAGGAACGGTGAGATTTTCTCCTGCCATCCCATGATTTTTCCGTCAAGAATGAATGGAGAACGGTTTGTGATTTTATTCTCACTTTCAACGAGGAATGATCCTGGAACGATGCATAATTTATTGTCTTTGGATATCTGTAGCAATCTTTCTATAATTAAGGAAAATTTTTCGTTTTCATTAGTTATGGTATTAGAAATCCAGCGTTCTGGAAATACTACAACCTTATTTTCTAGTTTCACAACCTTCTGCAAGGCATCCTCAAGAAGATTTAAGGCATCATCAATCTGCACAACGGGTAGCTGTATTCCTATTATTGAAATGTCCTTCATCGTTAAATTTCCCCTTGAAGCATATTAATCAATCTTTGAGCCATGGAACTTTTTGTCATTAACTCTTCTTTCTCTTCCCTTCCTCTTATAAGAAATTTATATTTTCCAGATTCAGATCCAATGATATTATCTTCAATGTAGTTAACCACCATGATTTCGTTCTTTTCTGCTGTTATATCTTTACCTCTATGGGTGAGCTTGAAACTGATAATTTGAATCTTGAATTGCTCCTTTATGATGTCTTTTAATTTTTTTGAAGGTTTCAGAACAAGGGAAAGATTCTTAGAACTGTCAATCTTTTCCTTTGATGCTTCGAATTCATAGTCCGACAACGCAGCTGAAACGATCACGCAGTCGTAGTGACTGTTTTTTAACTCGTCCATAGCTATGGAATAAAAATCTTTGTTAAGATAACAGGCCTTTAAAGTTACGTACGCAGGAAAAACCTCTGAGGCGTTTCCTATGAGAGTTATTTTGTTGAAACCCGATCTATACGCCCATCTGGAAAGCCAAATACCTGTAGTTCCAGAACTTCTATTCGTAATAGACCTCACTGGATCTATAGGTAATTCGCTTCTCCCGCTTATGATTAAAATATTTTTTCCATTATTTTTCGTTCCTGATCTTATAATGGCATCTATTATCTCCTCAGAATCCAGTATCTTTGCCTTTTCGTCTGCAATGATTGGGTCAAGTATCGTAACTCCTGCTTTTCTGAGCTTTTCTATGTTTTGGGTTATGATGGTATTTCCGTACATATCAAGATGCATTGCAGGCACGATAATTATTCTAATACCATGGCCAAGAGCATATGCAAACATTGTATCAATTATTCCATCCGCAATGCCAGAGGCAAATTTTCCTATCTGGTCATAAGTTGCAGGACATACAAGGAATACCTTTTTTTCCGGTTCATTCTCAAAAATATTGATATGTTCCATCTTTCCAGACAAATTATCCAGAACATCAGCTTCTGCTGCCCATTGAATTGTCGTTTTGGTGATGAGTGTTAGTGAGGTCTGGCTCATAACAGGCAAAACAGAAGCACCTGCTTCCCTGAGATCTCTAATAATATCTGGAACTCTGTATATTGAAATACTGGCTCCCATTGCGAATATAATAGTTTCCCCAACCAATGACTTATCTTCCTTGAAAATTCCCATTCGGCTCATACAATCACCTGAACACAGACCATATTCCGCTTCCCTTGGAACACAATTCTCCCTTTCCATCAAAGAGTTCCATTGTGGCAAACGCAGTTCTTGTTCCCATTCTTTCAACATTTGCTCTTATCTCAATGGGTCCATTATTTACCTGTCTCATAAAGAGGATATTTAATTCTATAGTCACGCTGTTAATAATATCGGCCGCAGTAAAAATTGCAATACCTCCGCAAAGATCGAAAAGACTGGAAATAGCCCCGCCATGCATTATTCCGCCCGGTCTCATGATCTTCTCATTGAATTCAACAATAATAGATGCCTTTCCTGATTCGGCGGATTTCAGAGAAAGATCCAGATGAGCAAGGAAACCATCAAGTTGAAGGATCCTCTGAAAAAATTCTTCATTATCCATGAAGTGAGAATTCAAACTGAATAAAATACCTTTTATATGAAATAGTAAATACTCAAATTATTTGATCACAAAAAAACTATGAATATTTTATCTGAATGTCGATTAGGTTACATGATTAGAATAGGAAGTAATGTATTTTTAGCTCCAACAGCGGTTTTAATTGGAAATGTGGAGCTTGATGATGGTGTTTCGATTTTTGACAATGCAGTACTAAGAGGAGATTTGAATAGCATTAGAATTGGAAAGAATACCAATGTTCAGGACAATGTCACTATTCATACTGAAAGGGAAAATGCAGTATTAGTAGGAAACAATGTTTCCATTGGGCACAATGCTGTTGTTCATGGGGCAAAAGTAGATGATAACGTGATTATTGGAATGGGGTCCGTTATTCTTAACGGATCACACATTGCCTCGGGATGTATAGTTGGAGCAGGTGCTGTGGTAAAGGAGAATTTTACCTGTCCTCCGAATTCTATCATTGCAGGTATTCCTGCAACTGTGAAGAGAACCGGTGATGATATTGCAATTATGGCACAAAGCAACGGGAAAGGGTACCAGGTATTAAGGGATCGATATCTTAGGAGTGAATATGAAAGAAAAACTGGTAAAGATTTAGTGAATGTTCAAAAATAAAACATCGATTAAATTTTATCAGATTGGGTTTGGTTTGAACCTCTCCTTTACTTCCTCAATCTCATGAACTACAACAGATTTGAATTTTGGAAATTCTTCCGGAGTCTTTGGATAATTGTCGTAGATCTCATTTAGTTCCTTCATTTTCTTTACTGTGTATATGAGATTGGAGAATGCTGTGATATTTCTTGCTCCCTTGAGGATCATTTTAAACTTCTGTGCCATGGACAACTCAGGGATTAAACCAACGGTTAAATCAGAGGCTTCCTCATTCGTAAGGAATGATTTCATTCCATAGTTTAGGATTGAATTGTTTAGGGATTGCAAATATATTCTGAAAGCTTCCATTCCTGCCATCTTCTTCCCGTAGAGTTCGTTATATTCTAAATTATAACTCCACAAATTTTTTACAGATACATCTCCTTCCTGTACAGCTCTTGCGGCATGTTTTCCGCAGACTATACCTGAGATAAGAGCGGGGCCAATTCCACCTGCGCTGATTGGATTTGGCATAACCATACTGTCACCAGCCCCCATATATCCATTGAACACCAGACTTTCCATCTGTCTTCTTACTGGTACAGACCATGATCCCTTTCCGTTACTATCCTTGTCGTATATTTTGAGGTCTTTAAACACAGGTAACATTTTAACATAATTGTCAATTAGAGATTGAAGATTATCTGACTTTCCCAGTGCTTTATTTCTAATGTCAAGACTCCTTTTCTGTACTCCCAATCCAATGTTGACTCTGTTTCCGGATCTTGGGAAAACCCATCCATATCCTCCAGGTGCAATCTCATTGTTAAGATGTATGAGCGCATATTTTCTGTCGTAATATCTCTCATCTTCGTGATCAAGAGATTCAAATTCAAAGATATATCTACCAGTGCTTTCAATATCATCGATATCTATGGTTCTGTCTATAAATGGATTCTCTGGGAGTTTTCTTCTGATAACAGTGGAGACTCCAAGACAGTCTATAACTAATTTCGATTTGAAGACCTTTTTTTCTCCTCCTTTGGCTCTTCCCGATATACCGGTGATTACATTATTTTCTGCTATTGGACCATCCACTTCAAATTCGGGAATATACTCAACCCCACTCTTTAAGGCTATCTGCAGTAATTTTCTCTCAAATTCTGGTCTATCCAATGAATATCCAAGACCATCGAAGGGATATTTCGAGGAAAGATCTGGCGAAAGAGCGAGTACACCGTCCACCTTCTGATCAAGTTCCGGGTGTGAAAATGTAACGCCTGTGTTTTTTTGAAGAAAGTCAATATGGCTTCCAGCAACTGCATCACCGCATGTCCATCCCCAAACAGTCTTTTTCCCGACGGATTCTTCTTTGTTTCTATCCACAAGCAAAACTGATGCCCCTCCTCTGGCCGCCATAGCTGCCGCCAAACTACCTGACATCCCT
>JAJYDZ010000229.1 GCA_021790415.1 Thermoplasmata archaeon
GCGTTGGCACGCTATCGTGGCTTCGCCGAGCAGGGATTCCGCCTCGTGGGGATGTTCGACAGCTCTGCGACCGTCATCGGCGCGAGCTACGGCGCCGGTCGCGTGAGCAGCATCACCGAGCTCGATAGCCATGAGCAAATGATTGATATAAAACACCTACCTGAAGAAAAGTTCTCAGTATTAAGTTGTTGGTTAATAAAAAGTAATGACTCACGATCCCTGTTGGAGATGGAACATTGTTTCAGAAAAAATCTCATAAAAAATGCCATGGAATTTTATGGCGGAGATTACAAGAAAGTCATGTCTGAGTTAAAAATTTCTAAAGATGTAATTTACAGGTCAATAAAAAACGGGGGGGGTAAACACACGAGTGTTTACAATGCAAAGATTGAAATTTCGAACTATCTACAAAAAGGAGTGTACCATGTTTAGGAACTATTTGAAGACAGCTTTTCGGAATCTTTTAAGATTCAAAGTTTATTCATTTATCAACATCGCGGGACTCGCGGTAGGACTTGCTGTCTCCATCTTATGCTTACTATTCGTCAAGAACGAATTGTCTTTCGACAAATTCAATGTGAAGGGAGACAGGATATATCGTGTAATTACCAGTTGGAAAAGAAATGGCGAATTCATTTCTCATAGCAATCAGCCGATGCCGCTTGGTCCCGCTTTGGTCTCTGAGTTTCCCGAAATCAAGTCTGCAGTCAGGTTCTTCTTTGGAGGTGAAGCAATTATCTCATACGGCGGAAATAACTTCAAGGAAGTTATTAAGTACACTGACCCTAATATCTTTTCGGTTTTTTCCTTTCCACTCGTCGAAGGAAACCCTTCTTCTGCTTTGGTGCAGCCGAATTCAATTGTCTTAAATGAAAAGACGGCGAAGAAAATATTTGGGAATGAAAATCCGATTTCTAGATTTTTGAAAATAAATATAAATGGCAATACAAATAATTATGAGGTAACTGGAGTAGCTAAAGATATTCCAGATAATTCGAGTATAGATTTCGATATTTTATTGCCTCTTACAAATAGATCTGGTTACGGCAGAGAAGTAAATGACTGGACTTCGTTTAGCGGGTCGACGTTCATTTTGCTTTCGAGGTTCGCACAAATTAGCGATATTCATAAGGGGCTACCTAGTTTTATTGATAAGTATTGGGGAGGCTTTATTTCCCAATGGCAGGCGAACGGTTGGATAGACAAATCCGCGAACGCTTTTGAGATAGAATTCGAACCCCTCTCAAATGTTCACTTCTCAGAAGTTATGTTCGGGATGGAACGTCATGGAAATCCAGTCTATTCATACGCGCTTTCTCTCATCGCTTTCATAATCTTGTTCATTGCATGTGTAAACTATATCACTCTTTCTCTTGGACAATCGATGTCGCGTACAAAAGAAGTCGGTGTGAGAAAAGTATTGGGCGCAGGGCGTAATAATATAATGAAACAATTCTGGAGCGAATCCATCTTATTGATCGCCATGGCTTTTCCAGTGAGCATATTCCTTGTTGAGTTATTGCTTCCGCTTTTCAATCAATTGTCCGGCAAACGTTTTCACTTGGCAAATATTGTTTCCCCCAACTTCATAGTTATTCTCGCTGGACTAATTTTCCTTGTGGGAATATTAGCCGGAAGTTATCCATCCATTGTCCTATCAAAGTTTCAGCCGGTAGAAGTGTTGAAAGGTAAACCTAGAATCGGAAAGGGAAATATTCTATCTAAAAGTCTTGTGGTGGTACAATTCGGTCTCGCTGTCTTCTTGATTATCAGTTCAATAACCGTATGGTATCAAATTGAATTTATTCGGACAAAGGACCTAGGGTACAATGGCGATCAGGTTATTGTAATCCCGGATATCGGTGCTCAAGTAATAGAACTCTTAAAAAATAAATTAGCAAGCTATCAAGGTGTAATCAATACTACTGGTACAAGCGCAACATTTGGACAAGGCTGGAACCAGAAAATATTTAAGTATAATGGAACAACCCATGAAACCTATCTTTATAGAGCTGATGGAAATTATATTCCCACATTAGGACTTCATTTGATTGAAGGTAGAAACTTTAGAGAAGGCTCTATCACCGATTCATCGCAATCTGTAATTGTCAACGAAGAATTTATAAAAGACTTAGGATGGGAATTACCTGCTTTGAATAAAACAATTCCCGATTGGCACTGGGGAGAAAAAAATATTGTGAAGTTGAAGATAATTGGTATAGTTAAAGATTATAATTTTTTATCTCTCCGCGATAAGATTGCACCTGTTATGCTAACTATGGATTCAGACTGGGATGAAAATGGAATGATGATAAAAATCCACAAGGAAAACATTCCTTCAACAATATCTTATGTAAGAAAAGTTTACGATGAAATTTTACCAGATAAGCCGTTTGAGTTTTCATTTCTTAACAGCGATGTGCAGAAACAATATGATGAAGAAAGGAAGGAGGGAGAAATTGTGAGCGCGGCTTCACTCCTTGCAATACTTATTTCTTGCCTTGGACTATTTGCTTTGGTAACGCTTGCGGTTTCATCCCGAACAAAGGAAGTTGGTATAAGAAAAGTTTTGGGAGCTTCGATAGGTAACATCATTACCATCATATCTAAAGATTTCTTGAAACTGATCGCGATATCAAATCTGATAGCTTTGCCGATTGGATATTATGCTGGGCACACGTGGCTTCAGGATTTCGCATACAGAATAAATATGAGTCCATGGATTTTTGTCTTAGCAATGGCAGCGACGTTTGTTATTTCAACTCTCACGATTGTTTTTCAAGTGATCAAAACTGCGATGGCTAATCCAGCGAAATCATTGAGATACGAATAAAAATTGTAAAGTACGTAATTGAAAGATGGAAGATGACCAAAAGTGGCTTGTCCCTGATTTCTGATCATGCCAATTGACATATCCTATATTTTCAACAAATCCGGTGATTTTCTCTAAACGGAGAAAAGAGCAAGGAAACTTCTCTCAGATTAGAGAAAGCACAATTAAAACATCTAATAAACTGGAAAATTAATTGAGTTAATGTGGTATTCCTTTTGCTTCTTAATCCATGATGTGAAATTTTCCAGGTTTAACATAATATGTCATGGTGAGAACGGCAAAGTAATTATCTGTAATACCCTTACGGGTGCCGTAGCGGTGACATCCAAACAAGAATTGAACATTGCGAGGGAAATACTCCATGGTTCTTATGATAACACGGATACCACTGTTAACCAATATGTCAGAGATTTAAAGAGAGGTGGTTTCGTAGTCGAAGATAGTTTGGACGAAGCTCAGAGGGCGAGATATTTACATGAGCAGTCATCATATCGCACAGATACGTTGGACCTAACAATCCTCCCGACGGAGCAATGCAACTTCAGGTGCGTTTATTGCTACGAAAACTTTCGCAAAGGCGAGATGAATTCTGATATCATTGCTCGAACAAAATCCCTTGTTGAGAAAAGAGCAAGGTTTCTAAATCGTCTCAGAGTAAGTTGGTTTGGTGGCGAGCCATTATTGGCAGCCAATGTTATCGAAGAATTATCAGAGACATTTACAGCGATTTGCGATAAACAAGAAGTGGCTTACTCCTCTGGCATTACTACCAACGGTTACCTGCTAAATGAAGATATGTTCTTAAAGCTCCTTAGATTTCATACCACATATTTTCAAGTCACGATTGACGGTTCCTCTGAGTACCATGATAAAAGGAGGAAATTGGTTGATGGCTCTCATACTTTTGATGTTATTCTTCAGAATCTTAAGACTGCAAGCAAGGTCAACGGAGACTTTGAATTTGTCATTAGGAGCAATTTTGATCGAGACAACGTTCACAGCATTCCGCAGTTATTAGCAATTTTAAAAGAAATACTGCAGGATGATACTCGGTTTTCGATTTTCTTTAAACCAATTTCGGATTTTGGTGGGGAAAGCATTAAGGATAGTCACCAAACCTTGTTCTCTGGAAAAGAGGCTCAGAATCTTCTGCCTAAGCTTTATTCAGAGGCATCCTCGATGGGGTTCAAGACAAAAGCAACAACATCGTTAAGATTTGATGGCAGTGTGTGCTACGCTGCTTTTGCAAATTCATTCGTGATTGGCAGTGATGGAACATTGTATAAGTGTACCCTAGACTTTGAAAACCAGATTAATAAAGTTGGATACCTCAATGAACAAGGAGATATGAAATTAGAAACCAACAAAATGTTTTCTTGGGTTTCTTTGTCTGAAGATAACGCTTGCAGGAATTGCTTTCTTCTCCCGACCTGCCAAGCAAATTCGTGTCCACTCCATCGTATTCGAGACAAAGAGAGACCATGCCCAACGAACAAACACGTTGCAAAAAGAATGATGCGGTTATCCTTTGAA
>JAJYDZ010000230.1 GCA_021790415.1 Thermoplasmata archaeon
TCTGTACGATGGACAGAGAAATTATCCAGGATCATCTGGATGTTGGTGAATGGATTGTTATATCTCTTATTTCCCTGAGGAAATCCATGATGCTCTCCTGTTTTGAGTTAGTATATGTGTTTACGCTGCTTTTCTCGTTGAATGCGTAAAAGCCGAAGGTGTTGACTCTGAATTTCGTCGTATTCTTTTACTTATGACAGGCTTCCTGAATAACCATAATCTCACCGTATTGGCTGTTGCCTGTGGTGCAAACCTTATAATAGAACCAAATACAAAATAATTGTGCATTTTCCTGCAATTTGTCTAAAGAATAGATTTCTTTTGAACCCTTCAAAATGATATTTCCAATATTACTTATAGCTCTTTTGAAGCTCCTCGCATATCCTTGACAAAATCGACTAAATCCTGATATGTTTTCTTTGTAAGCATGAGGTGATAACCTTTGCATCCTAGGTCTATATGTACTCTTCCACCTTGTTTGGGTGCAGAATACCATGTGTCGTGTATCTTTTGGAAATAATTATTTCCATTGCCCAAGGTTACAGTGCCATGATCTTGGTTTTTTGCATATAGATGTTCTGCATAGGCAGCTATCTCATCGCAGTCAGGCTTTAATTCTTTGATCTCACGATTAGCCTTCTCGATTATTTCCATTGCATGAACTGGCTCAATACTGTGATCCGGTTCCTCACTTATCCTCGTGCAGTAGTCCTTCCATTTCCCGCCTGATTTATACACTTCAACAGCGGCAATTGCCTTCCATTTTCTGTTAAAAACCTTTTGTAGAACCATTCATCGCTGTATTTTCTAACTTTCTATTTTATTCCTATTTTTTTGAGTTCAAGGGATTTGTTTTACATGAAAATCTCGTATTAGTTGATAATGAAATATTCTCTATTAACCTTTTTCAACAATATTAAAGGATCATGTTCACAAATTCCGGCAACTGCGATTGAGACCTTATAAACCTAAATAAACCTGTTTTTGAAGTACATCTTGCGGTCACTTACTCGTACTCATCTGTATCCTTTAAGATCACTGTTGTGATCATGAATTCATTTCCCAATGCATCGATTATAGGGGATCAAGTTTCCTGAAGAATAATTTCATTCCCACATTTTGGGCATTTATAAGTCTTTTCTAAGACCGCCCAGTCCCCAAAATCTCCGCTTTCTTCGGCAGCTATATAATCTGCTAGTTGTCCTTCTGTAAGGCTCTCCATCTCCATATCTACTGGCTCATGCATTTTTCTTTCTTTATGAATTAATTTCATTTCTGAACCATCTTTCTTACATTTCATACTTGTTTAATATGATGCTCATAAATAATTTTACTATCAATCGAAATTTCACAGCAGTTCAGATAAAAACAATACTTGACAGAACTTTTTGCTGAAACTATTATAACCGACTCTTAAGAAAAGTATCCTATGATTTCCTACTTGGTAGGAAAGCACAGGAAGATTTTATTAACCAGTATGTTATGTAGTTATTATGACAAGTGAAATTGTTGGAAAGGAACAGGAAAATGAAGGAGATACGGTGTTTCAGGAAAAGGAGAAGAGAAGCGTTAGAAATATAGAATTGGAAAAACTTTTCCTGGGAGAATTGAATGAAAGACTTGAACCTGGAGATTTAGAAGGACTCGCCGCCTCTATTAAGCAAGTTGGTGTTCTTGAACCTCTTGTAGTTCGGCCTGTAGGTTTAAATGGGCAGAAATTCGAGATTGTGGCAGGGGGGAGGAGATACAGAGCCTCAAAAATTGCTGGGATTAATAAGGTTCCGTGCATAGTGAAAGAACTTAATGATGTGGAAGCACTTCAGATTTCATTTCAAGAAAATGAAGAGAGAAAGAGCGCAAGTCCTTTGGAATATGGTATGTTATGCTGGAAACTTGCCAACAGGATTGGAGATCTCAAGGAAGTAGCTGATCTACTTGGAAAGACCGAATCATGGGTTATCTCAAGAATAAATGCGTACGAGCTTTTCAATAAATCCAAAATGAGTATAGAAGAAAAGGGGCCAAATGGAGACATCATTCGAAATGGAGGGAGTTCAAATCAGTCTCTGGGCATAGTTGATTCCAATATGATAATGAGTGCCATCACAAGCAGACAGGTAAACCGATATATCGCACAACAAGGAGGAAACCAGGAAGAGTTGAGAACAAAACTCGTTAAGGATCTATCAAAAGAGTTCCCAAAACTTTCTCCACAGCAGAAAAAAAGGTTAATCTCAGAGTTCAAGAAGGAGCCTAAGATTCCAGTTGAGAATCTTACAAAGAAAATCATAGAAGAACCCACTGGAATAAAAATAAGTATATCTTTTAATGCCGAAATGTCTAGGAAAATCGAAAAAATACTGATGGCAGAAGACAAGAAAATAGAGATGTGGATCAGAGAATTGGTTAAAAAGGAAGTGGAGAAAAATGAATCTTCAACAAGTGTAGAGGTGTGATATTATGGTAACAATAATTGGACAGGAGGAAAAATCAGATACGATAGATGCCACACCGACAGTCAAGGGCACTTTTCTTGCATTTATAAGGGCGGGTTATACTCTTCCGGATGCTGTAGCAGAGTATGTTGATAATGCAATAGAACAGGGAAGAATCAATGGTTTTAAATATGATAATCACAGAAACATAGAAGTAAAAAGCACTACCGAAGGTTCTGATGGTATAATCGAAATTATTGATAATTGTGGTGGGTGTGCAAAAAGAGATGCAGTTAGATTTGTAAGACCAGGGGAAAGTGGCGTAGATCCAGAGGAGGGCAATATTTCAAGATTTGGAATTGGTGGCAAAGCGGCTGGCCTGGCAGTATCAAGCTCAGTAGAGATATTTAGTAGAATACCGGGAGAGAATGGTTGGAAAATAGTTTTGAACCGTGTTGAAATATTAAACAAGACCGATTGGAAATTTAAAATTTACGATATTAGTAAGAAAGAGGAAATCCCTGAAGGGGCCACAAAAATAAGATTACATGTTTTAGATTACCAAGATTTCCAAAAATTTCCTATAAAAGGTAAGCTCGAGCTGGAAGAGAGATATGGATTGCAAGACCCTTCAAATGCCGTAATTATTTGTTTAAACGGTGTTGAAATAAATAAGGCTGATCCCGAAGCTGAAATTCTAAATAATATTGAAGCGCCTCATCATTGCATTCCATTAGAGATTAATCAAAATATTAGGGTACCAACAACGGAAAAAAACAAACCAAGTGTAAGGGAGGTTTCAATCAAAGCAAAACTGGGTCTTATGCCTGAGGGTTCTAGAATTAACAAATTTGGCATGAACATATACTGCAATGGAAGACTTTTAGTTAAAGACAACAAGATTGGAATATTCGATCAGACTTATGGAGATGAGAAATCCGGTCATGCGGGAAACCAGATGGTGTGGCTGAGGGGAGTAGTTTACCTCCATGGGCCAGCCGAAGCTATGCCTTGGAATAGCAGGAAAAATGACCTTGACGTCTCGTCACCTACATATAGAAAGTTGGAGGAAATACTCAAAAAAGCAACTCAGGAATTTCTTGATAATATAGGGAAAGCTAAGAGGGATTTAAAGGAAAGAACCGGAGAAAAGAAACTGCCTGACATAAGGGAAGTAATTGTTGAACATTACGTTGAGGAGCTGGAGAAAAATCCAAATTTCGAGAATAACATACGGTCAATAGTTAGAAAGTCCAGACCTTTTGATGATGCTAAGAAAATTTTAAGATCCAAGAAAACTGAAGACTTAAGTGACCCTAGGGGTGAGATACCTAATCCACCACATGACAGAGAGACCATTACACTAGCTGCAAAGATAGAATCTGAAAAGTTAGATGAAGTAAAGAAAAAGATAATGAGATTGTATGGAAAAACTAGTGTAACAAATGCAGAAGTAGTAAGAATTACGCTGGAACACTACAAAAATTGCGATAAAACTTAATTGTTTATCACAATTTTAATCTAAATGATTTTTTCCATAATAAGAATGGCTTTCTTTTTCAGAAATTCCTCTGGACAGTCTATCTTTGCTCCTGATCCGAATTTTATTATGACTCTTTCCTTATATTCTCTTATTCCTTCGGCTTGGGAATTCTTTTACATGAACCTATTCTTATCTAACATCGCCCATTAATGTGATAAGGTCTCGAACGTCCTCAAGGTATAGAAATGTGCATGATCTTCTTATCGACGATTTGCCCTACTGAAATAAGTGGGGTGACTTGTAGGGTACATTTGCGAGCTTTTTAAATAGTATTACGTTAATGGTTGACAAAGAAAAAGCTACTTTGTCCAATGTTACTACCTATCTGACCTCAACTGACAAAATACTTGAAAATGCA